>NZ_JAGYGK010000011.1:0-267863 GCF_019947395.1 Pseudomonas sp. BF-R-26
TCCCGAACTCAGCAGTGAAACGATGCATCGCCGATGGTAGTGTGGGGTTTCCCCATGTGAGAGTAGGTCATCGTCAAGATTAAATTCCGAAACCCCTATCTGCGTATGCAGGTAGGGGTTTTGTTTTGTCCGCAGGAAAAGAGCACTCTGGCGACAATACAAAATTGCACAGTTATTTTCGAGTCAGGACACTAGAATAGGTCCAACTTTTTTGGAGCCAGAGCCTTTATGCCAGATCCGGTTGACGCCCCAGGGCTGTCAGATTTACCGCTGGACGACTTGGTAGCGTGTCATGAGTGCGACTTGCTGATGCGCAAGCCTGAGCTTGCTCATGGTGAGAAAGCCATCTGTGTACGCTGCGGTTATGAGCTGTATGCCCATCGACACAATGTCGTGCAGCGCAGTCTCGCCTTGGTCATTTCCGCGCTGTTGTTGTTCATCCCGGCGAACTTTTTACCCATCATGCAACTCCATCTACTCGGACAGTCGTCGCACGATACTGTCTGGAGTGGCGTTGTCGGTCTGTTCGATACCGGTATGCGAGGTGTAGCGGCAGTGGTATTCCTTTGCAGCATGGGGATTCCGCTGCTCAAGCTGCTTTGCCAGCTGTTCGTGTTGCTGAGTATTCGTTTCGATATCGGACGCAGTTATGGCCTGCTGCTCTACCGCATTTATCACCATCTACGGGACTGGGGGATGCTCGAGGTTTACCTCATGGGCGTACTGGTTGCGATCGTCAAATTGGCCGATATGGCGGCGATCACCGTGGGTCTTGGTCTGGTGTGCTTCATCAGTTTGTTGTTGGTTCAGGTCTGGCTGGAAGTAGTGATGTCACCGCACCAGATCTGGCAGGCTCTATCAGGAGAGGATGCCCATGCGGGCGATTGATGCAGGCATTCTGATTTGTGCCGAATGCCACGAGTTGAACAAGCAGGAAGCCGATACCGACGAGCAGGTTTGCACCCGCTGCGGCGCGCTGGTTCACGCCCGCCGCCCGAACAGTCTGATGCGTACTTGGGCGTTATTAATCACGGGCGCGATTCTCTACATCCCGGCCAATGTGCTACCGATCATGACCGTCAATTCCCTGGGGCAGGGCGATCCGAGCACCATTATGTCCGGTGTGATCCAACTGGTTCAGCACGGCATGATTCCTATCGCTGCCGTGGTTTTTATCGCGAGCATCCTGGTACCCACGTTCAAGCTGGTAGGCATCGCATTGCTGCTGTTTTCGGTGCAGCGCCGTCAGCCGCTCTCGGCACGCCAGCGCATTCTGATGTACCGCTTTATCGAGTTCATCGGCCGCTGGTCGATGCTGGATATCTTTGTAATCGCCATCCTGGTGGCGGTTGTGAATTTTGGACGGCTTGCCAGCATCGAAGCCAATCTTGGCGCCATCGCCTTCGCCAGTGTGGTGATTCTGACGATGCTTGCCGCAGTAACTTTCGATCCCCGACTGATTTGGGATAACACGGAGTCGGACGACGACCATGACTGATTTGCCTAAAGCGAAAACCCGACCGGCCTCGAACTGGTCAGCCATTTGGGTGTTGCCCCTGATCGCCTTGATCATCGGCGGCTGGCTCGGCTGGCGTGCCTACAGCGAGACGGGCATCGAGATTCAGGTGCGCTTCGAAAGCGGTGAAGGCATTCAGGCCAACAAGACCGAAGTCGTCTACAAAGGCATGTCGGTCGGTAAGGTGAAAGCCCTCAAACTCGATGACGAAGGCAGCTCCAAAGGAGTGATCGCTACCATCGAGATGAACAAAGACGTGGAGCAATACCTCAGGACCAGCACACGTTTCTGGCTGGTCAAACCGAGCGTGAGCCTGGCCGGTATCACGGGCCTGGAGACGCTGGTCTCGGGTAACTATGTGGCCGTCAGCCCGGGTGAAGGCGAGCCCACCCGCAAGTTCAAGGCCTTGGCCCAAGAGCCTCCGCTATCGGACGCCCAACCCGGCCTGCACTTGACCATCAAGGCTGATCGCCTCGGCTCGCTGAATCGCGGCAGCCCGGTGTTCTACAAGCAGATCCAGGTCGGTCAGATCAAAAGCTACGTGCTCTCAGCAGACCAGAATACTGTCGAACTCAAAGTCTTCATCGAGCCTACCTACGCCAACTTGGTGCGTAAACACACGCGTTTCTGGAATGCCAGCGGCATCAGTATCGACGCCAACCTTTCCGGTGTGAAAGTGCGTAGCGAGTCCCTCGCCAGCATCGTCGCCGGTGGTATTGCATTTGCCACTCCGGAGAACCGCAAGGACAGCCCGCCCACCGATCCAAGCCTGCCGTTCCGTCTCTATGAGGATTTCGATGCAGCCGCAGCGGGTATTCGGGTCAAGGTCAAACTCAGCGATTTCGAAGGACTGCAGGCCGGTCGCACGCCGGTAATGTACAAAGGCATCCAGGTCGGTAATCTGAAAACGCTCAAGATTGACCCGGACCTGTCCAGTGCTAGCGCCGAGTTGACTCTCGACCCGTTGGCCGAGGATTACCTGGTCACTGGCACCCAGTTCTGGGTGGTCAAACCATCGATTTCTCTCGCCGGTATTACGGGCCTGGAAGCGCTGGTCAAAGGTAACTACATCGCCGTGCGCCCAGGCGACAAGGGCGGTGCACCGCAGCGCGAGTTCGAAGCACGGCCCAAGGCGCCGCCGCTGGATCTGCGTTCACCAGGCCTGCACTTGGTGTTGTTCACCGACAACCTTGGTTCTCTGGAAGTCGGCAGTCCGATTCTCTACAAACAGGTCAAGGTCGGTTCGGTTCAGAGCTATCAATTCTCCCGCACCAAAAAGCAGTTGGTGATCGGGGTGCATATCGAGAAGGAATACGAAGGGCTGGTCAACGCCTCGACCCGTTTCTGGAATGCCAGCGGCATCACGCTCACCGGTGGGTTGACCGGCGGCATCCAGGTCAAAAGTGAGTCGTTGCAAAGCTTGATGGCCGGTGGCATCGCCTTCGAAACCCCGGAAGCCAAAGCGCCGTTGCAGAAGCGTATTCCACGTTTCCGCCTGCATGCCAATCATGATGAGGCAACGCAGAAGGGCACTATGGTCACGATCAAGGTCGATCGCGCTGATGGCCTGCGCAGTGGCACGCCAGTTCGATTCAAAGGCCTGGACGTTGGCAAAATTGAGGACGTCGACCTCAGTGATGACCTGCAATCAATACTGCTGACCGCGCGGATCACAGAAGTGCCGGAGCGTATCGCTCGGGTCGGCAGTCAGTTCTGGGTGGTCAAACCTGAGCTTGGCCTGATGAAAACCTCGAACCTCGAAACTTTGGTCACCGGGCAATACATCGAAGTGCAACCGGCGCCGAAGAACCTCGGCCCGCAGAAGACCTTCGTGGCGTTGACCAATCCTCCGGAAACCGCCAAGGAAGAGGCTGGTTTAAGCCTGGTGTTGAGCGCTGCTCGTCGGGGTTCGCTGAAGACTGGCGTCCCCGTCACCTATCGTGAAATAACGGTAGGCAAGGTGACCGGTTATGAACTGGGCCAGACGGCTGATCGAGTGTTGGTGCACATCCTGATCGAGCCGAAGTACGCACCCCTGGTGCGCAGTGGCACGCGGTTCTGGAATACCAGTGGTTTTGGTTTTGACTACGGTTTGTTCAAAGGCGCGACAATACGCACTGAATCGCTGGAGACGCTGGTTCAGGGCGGTATCGCCTTTGCCACACCGGATGGCGACCGCATGGGTGTCCCGGCGCGGCCTGAGCAAACCTTCCCGTTGTTCGATCAGTTCGAAGATGAGTGGCTGACCTGGGCGCCGAAGATCGCAATCGGCAAGTAGTTTATCGGCGCCTGCAATGCTGCCTTCGCGGGCAAGCCTCGCTCCTACAATGAAGATAAAAAAAGGCCGCGATCCATTTGGATCGCGGCCTTTTTGTTGGCTTGGATTAAGTCAAATCAGACCGCATCCAACTCTGGCTCATCAGCTTGTACAACAACGGTAGACTTCACTTCATCGTGGCGGCGGATGTACTTCCAGTCCGCTTCGTCGATGTAGATGCCGTTCGGGCCGCTGCCGCCTTCCAGGTCGATGGCGACACTGGCGCAAACTTGCGGCTTCACACTCGCCAGAATCGGCACGAAGCCCAGTTGCAGGCTGGTTTCCAGCAGCGCTGCCTGGTTCTTCTCGTCGATGTCCGCCGCCTCGTCGAGGTAGTACGGTAGGCGCACGCGCCCGGCCTGGTCGCGGTCCATCAAGTGCAGCAACAAGTACATGTTGGTCAGCGCCTTGATGGTCATCGTGGTGCCGTTGGACGCCGCACCGTCGATGTCGGTATGGATCACCGGTTGGCCGTTGACCTTGGTGATCTCGAACGCCAGCTCGAACAGATCCTTGAGACCGAGCTGGTTGTGGTTCGCCGCCACCAGCCGCGCCAGGTATTCCTTGGCTTCTTCGTTCTTGTTGTCCTGATCGGCGCTTTGGCTCAGGTCGAAGACGGAAAGGGTTTCGCCTTCTTCGTACTGACCGGCGCTGTGGATGATCTGGTCAATGTGCTTGAGCGCTTCCTTGTTCGGCGCGAGCACAATGCGGAAGCTTTGCAGGTTGGAGACCTGACGCTTGTTGATCTCGCGGTTGAACAGCGCCAGTTGATGCTCGAGGCTGTCATAGTCGCTGCGGATGTTACGCAGGGTCCGGGCGATGTCGGTGACTGCCGCACGGCGCGCCTTGCCGAGGGTCAGGGCTTCGTCGGTGCGGTGTGCATAGGCGTTGATCAGCAGTTGCAGGCGACGCTCCATATCGTCTTCGCTGTCAAACTTGGCCACGCCTTTCAGGCGAACCTGAGCGTAGAGCGCGTCGATTTGCCCGTCGCTGCGCAGCAGGCCTTGCCAGCTGTCCTGATAGTCGTTGAGCAACGGCAGCAGGTTGTCCATGGAATCGTCGATCGGGTCCATGAACGGCGTGCCGAATGGCAGGTCCGCCGGCAACAGCTGACGGCGGCGCAGGGCGTCGTCGAGGGTGCGTTGCTTGGCTTCCATGTCGCCGATCTGCCGGCCGACCAGTTGCAGCTTGGCCGACAGCTGCTGGACGCGCTCGGTGAAGGCATCGCTGGAACGCTTCAATTCGTCCTGAGCGGCTTCCATCTGCGCCAGTTGCTCAAGCTTGTCGCCTTCTTCGGCGCTCAGGGTTTGCGCGCGGCGGAAATCTTCCAGGGCTTTCTGCGCATCCAGCACTTGCTGGTACAGGGCTTCGGTCTGGGTCTTGCTGGCCGCACGGTCGGCTGCCACGGCAGCTTGCGTTTTCAGCTGCTTGAGTTCTTTTTCCAGGCGGTCTTTCTGATCGCGCAGCGCCGCGCGGTCAGCCAGGGCTTGCAGCGCTGGCGGCTCGATGTGCGAGATGTCGATGGACAGGCCCGGCACTTCGAAGCGCTCACCTTTGAAGCCATCCAGGATCAGTTCCATGGATTTGACCCACTGACCCTCCTCGTCCAGCGTAATGCCATGTTCACCCAGCGGGAGGCTGAACAGTGCGCTGTTGAACAGGCGCATCAGGCGCTCGACGTCCTGCTGCGAAAACTCTTCGCGCAAACGGGCGTAGCTGTTGTTGTCGGCGTGATCGAGTTGCTGCTTGACCGACTTCAGGCGTTTTTCCAGTTCCCGCAGACGCTCTTCCAGATCTTCGGCGCTGAACTGTCGCGACTGGGCCAGTGCACCGGCCAGTTCGTCGTGCGCGTCCTTGGCGGCCAGCAGTTGCTGCTCGAGGACTTTGACGTCATCGACCAGCGCGAAGCGATGCTTGAGCACCGACAACTCGCCGAGCCAGCGCTGGATACCGGTGATTTCCCGCTCCAGACGCATCAGCTCCTGAGTGCCACCACGCTGATCGTTTTGCAGCGCGTCCTGCTCGTTGCGGTAGTGCTCGGCCTGAATCGTCAGTTCTTCCTTGCGCGCACTGGCGTAGTCCGACCAGGTGCCGAGCAAGGAATCGAGCAGCGGCGAGATCCGGTGCAGTTTACCGCGCAGGATATTGCGCTGGGCCACGCCAGCGGCCAGTGCTTCAACCAGCGGGCCAGCGGTGACCAGCGAGTTGTAATCCTGCTCCATGCGACGTACATCGCGGAACGCTTCTTCACACGCTGCGATGTAATCGACGCTACCGGAACGCAGGCTGTGTTCGAAAGCATCGAGGAACAACTGCTTGAGTTTGGCCGCGGTGATTTCGCGCATGTGCAGCAAGTTGATAAACAGGGCCCGGAAGGTCTTCAGGCTCTGCTCGCTGGTGGAGCGCAGCGGGATCAACGTCAGGTCCAGCGGAATCGAAGTGTGGCCGCCAACCAGCAAACGACGCAGTTCATCCGGCTTGAGTTCGTAGGCTTTCAGGCCTTCGCGTTCGAGGTTGTTGAACAGCTCTTTCTGCCGCAGGCAGGTGTCGTCTTTCTGGTAATGGGCCAGGTCGAGTTTGCCGGCGTAGGCAAAGAACTGGTGACCGAAACCACCGCCCGGGCCGCGGCCGACCACGCCGATTACGTGCGGGCCGTGGGGCAGGGAGACTTCCACCAGGATGTAACTGGTGTCCGAGGCGAAGTAGAACCGCCGGGATTGCTCCAGGCTGTACTTGCCGAAACTCATGTCCGACATGCGCGCCAGAATCGGGAACTGCAAGGCGTTGATCGAAGCGGATTTACCGAGGTTGTTCGCGCCGTAAACCGACAGCGGCTCTTCCAGCGGGAACAGGCCGAGGCTATAACCGGCGGTGTTCAAAAGGGCAAAGCGGCGAATGCCGTAGCGTTCCTTGCTCATGCGTCGGTCTCCTGTTCTTCGGCAATGGCGCGGGCCATGGCGAGTTCTTCGCTTTCTTCCTCGAAGTCGCTGAGGTCTAGCGGATCATCGGTTTGCAGCAGCTTCTCGTCGCTGTCGTCATCGATCAACACCGGAACGGGCAATGGCAACACGCTGTGCAGGCTGGCCGCCAGATCGCGGTCCTGCTGAACCGACAGGCACACATCGAGGAAGCGGTGCATTGGCGGCAGGAAACGGTAGATGCCGGGCTCTTCGCTGGCGAAACCGAGCTGGGTCATGCGACGCATGATCTTCTCTTCCAGTTCGTCCTGAGTCTGGACCTCGGCCTGGATGAACAGGTCGCGGTACTTTTCCAGAAGCGATGGCAGTTCATCACGGCCGAGACTGCCGCCGTCGAGCACGGAGATCGGGTCGCGGCCCTGGTCGGCCAGATGCTCGACGAGGATGAAGGTGAACAGCGCCAGACGTTGCGCGGTCTTGTTTACTGCCGCAGCAGCCAGGTCTGGCACAAAGTAATAGAAACCACGGGTGTCGCAGACCAGTTCAAAGCCTAGCGCCTTGAACAGCGTGCGGTACTGGTCCTGGAAGTTCGACAGTTGCGCGTACAGCTCCGGATCGCGGCGGCTGACGTGGTAACCCTTGAACAGCTCGCGAAAGATCGGCGCCAGCTGGGACAGTTCGGATAGATCAAGATGCATTTGGAATGCTCGCAGAATTCTCGGCGGCGGTGTCACCGGACGAGAGCAGGGCGAAGGAGCGCAGGCTGACCTGATGCTCGTGAGTGTGGTAATCGCGGCGTTCCAGACGCTCGCGTTTGAAGCGTTTCTCCCGCGACAGGCGCGAGAACCAATAAAGCAATTCGTCAGTAGCGCCGTCCGGCTCCTGCTCGAGCAGCCAGGTCATCAGGTCAGGCATCGGCAGGGCGTCTTCGCAGCGTTCGAGCATCTCCCGAACCGTGCGTGGCGCGCGCGGGGCTTCGCCTTTCTGGGTCTTGTGAGCCTTGGGGAAACGCGCCGGTTTCGGCTCGAAACGGGCCAAGGCGTACACGTAGGCTTCGACCTGACTGGCGCTGCCGAGGAAGGTGCTTTGCGGCCGGGTGAACATCGGCATCGCGGCTTGCGGTACCGCATCGATACCTTTACGACGAATGGCCGACAAGGCCAGCGCCGCGCCACGGGTCACGGCGTTGTGCCGGCGCGCTTCTTCACGCAACGGCAGCAGCAGTTCACGGGCATGACGCAAGGTCAGCTGGGCACTGGTCTGCATTTCGAGAATGCGCGCGTGGGTGCGCAGCAGCATGTCGTCATCGACCAGATGCCCGAGGCGCTGCTGTTCAGTGAGCATCTTCAGCAGGACGTTTTCGACCTTGCGTACGCCTTGTTCGAAGGCGCCGTCGGCGTTCACCAATTGGATCATCGGCTCAACGTATTCATCCCAGGTCGCCAGTACTTCAGCGTAGCGTTGACGCAGCGGGATCTGCCGGTCGCTGGTCTTGGCCCGCTCGGCGACGGCCACCAGGGCCTGTTCGTCGTTGGCAAGCTTCTTCAGAACGTCCCGCACGCGCATGTCGAGCAGACGCAACTGGCGCGCCAGATCGTTGCCGTCGCGAATCTCGAAGGCGTCCTGAATGTAACCGGCCAGGCGCTCGAGATGGCGCAAATAGGCTTCGATTTCCAGACACAGGCCCAAACGGTGCTCGCGGCGCAGGTACGCGAGGAAATCGTGGATCTGCGCATTGAGCTCGAAACGGTTCGGGCTTTTCGCCACGGGAACCAGAATGTCGAGGCGGATCCACACGTCCAGCAGGCTGGTGATGTCCTGCGGTGTACTGTCGAGTTGCTGGGCGGCCAGTTGCGTGCGCAGTTCGTTGAGGCTCAGGGTGCCTTGGTCGAAGTGCTCGCACAGTGGCTCCAGAAGTGCCCAGTGTTCAGCGAGGGCGCGCAAGACGCGCTTGGGTTCGATCATCGGAATGGCCGGCTGGTTGGCGATTAAAAGTCGCGATTGTACTGCATCACGCCCGTTGCGATTCACTCTCGGGACGGACAGTTGGCTTTCTATCGATCAAGCGCGGGCGATCTTGAGCGAAGGGCGGTAGAATCAACGCACTTTAGTTATCCACAAGTGGCCGACCTTTGCTTATCGAGTCTCGTCGCCGCGCTTATTTGACCGCCATGCAGGTGGTCAACTGGCTGCCGCGCACCGAATTGCCCTTTGCTGCGCCCTCGCGCCCCGAACTGCTGGAGATGCCCGAGCCGTTGGTCGTCGCCCCGGTTGCGCCGGCTCCCGTGGCCGAGGCACCGATAGAGCCCGTGGTCAAACCGGCCGAACGGGTAAAAATCGAGGTGCCGCGGCCATCGTTGGCCAGCACCCGTACGAACGCCAAGGTCGAAGAAGAGGAGGCCCCGGTCGCGGTCAAGGCGCCGGTCGTTCCGCCACCGCGTTTCGCCCTTCAATTGCTGCGCGCAGGTCGTTGCCTGTTGCTGGTGGAGTTACCCACAGGCGAAAGCTTCCAGACCCGCGATCCGGCGTATCTGTTGCTCAAGGACATGCTGCGCGCCGCCGGCCTGCCAGATAGCCCGCAGATCGTCGGCGAGCCGGTGCGCTGGCCGCTGCTGGCTCGCGGCACCATGGATCAAGGGCCGGAAGCAGCTCGGGATTTCGTACAAGGCTTTCTCTCGGCCCGTCTGGAAGACGCTCCATGCGTCTGCCTGTGGCTGATCGGCTTGCCGGCGGTGCGTTTTGCCGGTGAGGCCAACGCCGAATCCTTCAACCGTGAACTTCAGGTCGAAGGCCTGGGTTCGGTCTGGGCCCTGCCGGGTCTGGAATTATTAATGGAAGAGCCACAGCGTAAGGCTGATGTCTGGCAAGCCATGCGTCGGCTGATGGCGCGCTGGAAAGAATCGAATGAGTGACGCTGTATCGTTCCGCCCGATGACCGAGGCGGACCTGGACACTGTACTGAAAATTGAATACGCGGCTTACAGCCACCCCTGGACCCGCGGGATTTTTCTCGATGGACTGGGTAAGTACCAGATCTGGCTGATGTTCGAAGGGCAGCAGCAGGTCGGTCATGGCGTGGTGCAGATCATTCTCGACGAGGCGCATTTGCTGAACATTACCGTCAAACCGGAAAATCAGGGCCGAGGCCTGGGTTTGACGCTGCTGGAGCATTTGATGTCGATTGCCTACAAGGCAGAGGCGCGGGAATGTTTTCTGGAAGTGCGCGACAGCAACCGGGCGGCATTTCGGTTGTATGAGCGGTATGGGTTCAACGAAATCGGACGTCGACGGGATTACTACCCGGCGGTTGGCGGGCGCGAAGATGCCGTGGTCATGGCCTGCACCTTGGTTGACTGAGCCCTGTACGAGCTGCCGAAGGCTGCGATCTTTTGATCTTTATAAGCGCACCATCGAAAAATCAAAAGATCGCAGCCTTCGGCAGCTCCTACGTTGGAATCTGGTCAGACCTGTAGATCAACGCTTGCCATCCATCGGATCGCGCCGCGCCATCTCTTCTTCATCCAGCCCATTGCCCCCGCCGATGTCGTCCTCATCGACAATGCTCAGATCCCAATCCGCCTGGTCGCCTTCACCCTCTTCGCGGGCGTCCCGTGCGCCGTCTTCACGGATCAAGGTTTCCGGGCTCATGTCATCGTCGGTGGATTCATGGTCATCGGTCGAGCCCCCGGTCATGCCAGCTTCACGGACGCGTTCCTCGGGCATCTTCTGTGCACGCTCGCGTTCGGGGATCAAGTCGCCGATTCTGGCGCTAGGTTCTTCCTCGTCGAAATCCAGCTCATGCACTGAGCCCATGCGGTCTTCGTTGTCGTCGATGGGCTCGGGTTGCGCCTCATCGAACGGACGTCGTGAATCAGTCATGGCATTCCCTCATACTGTAGGCCTTACTACAGTTGACCCACTGGGCTTGCGAGAATTCCACCGGCAGTGAGCGCCGGGTAGCCATTTAATGCATTAGGGAGTATCTGCATCTCGCGCGTGACCCCGACACACGGTTGTCTGTCAAAGCAGCAAATCATTCTTGAGGCTTCATTGCATGAACGAATTACAAGATCTGATTGATAACAATGAGCGCTGGGCCGACGCGATCACCCAGGAAGATCCTGATTTCTTCGCCAAGCTGGCCCGTCAACAAACCCCGGAATACCTGTGGATCGGTTGCTCCGATGCCCGCGTGCCAGCTAATGAAATCGTCGGCATGCTGCCGGGCGATCTGTTTGTGCACCGCAACGTGGCCAACGTTGTACTGCACACCGACCTCAACTGCCTGTCGGTGATTCAGTACGCGGTCGACGTACTCAAGGTCAAACACATCCTGGTCACCGGCCACTATGGTTGCGGCGGTGTACGCGCCTCGATGCAGGACCGTCAGCTGGGCCTGATCGACGGCTGGCTGCGCTCGATTCGCGATCTCTATTATGAAAAGCGCGACGAACTGGCCAAGTTGTCCACCGAAGAAGAAAGGGTCGACCGCCTCTGCGAGCTCAACGTGATCCAGCAGGTGGCCAACGTCGGTCATACCAGCATTGTGCAAAACGCCTGGCACCGTGGGCAGAGCCTGTCGATCCATGGTTGCATCTATGGCATCAAGGATGGACGCTGGAAAAGCCTCAACGCCACGATCAGCGGTTTCGAACAGTTGCCGCCGCAGTACCGTTTGCGTCCGGTCGAGGCGTTGTAAAAGCTTTTCAGTCGAGACTTCGTCGACGCCGGTGTTGAAAGAACTGTTCTCCATTGGCATTCGGCGACTCGTCGTAGCCGATGATCCAGCCACGGCAGCAAGAACAACCGCAGCGGCAGGCGAACTGTCGCTGCAGCTTGTCTTCTGTCGCGGCGAAATCCATCGTCAGCCGGTCATCCTTTTTGATGTCTTTGAGCGCCCATAACCACAGCTCGCTCATGTCGAGAAAGACGTTGGGGTCGCAGGAGTGGCTCAGCAAGCCGCAGAAGCGCGGATCGTAGACGTGGATGCCTGGCGCCAGCTGCCGGGTGTGTCGGCAGCGATAGGGCAACAGATGCCCGGAAACCCTGCAGATTCGGCTGATTCGGGGGAACTCGCGCAGCGCCGTGACAGCTATTGCCGATCCCTCAGCGTTGTAGATGATTTCAAAGTCGTCTTTGGAGGGGAATCCAAGGCGCAGGGGCAACTCTACAAATGGATAGATGCCATCGGATGAGGGTGGGGTTATTCCTTGTTCGGCATGGGCTCTCATAACAATCCTTGTCAGCTGGGTGCTACGAACTCTGTCTGCTGACATCCTGTCAGCTCTGCAGCACATGGGTACGCCCCAAGCCTCTCGCAAATGAAACATTTGATCTACTGTCAGATATGACAGGCGAACAAGGCTCTTTCCCGCGTCAGCCATGGCTCACGCGGGAAAGACTTTCATCGTTTACAAGTGTGGGGCAGGAGCAGAGGTCGCAAGAGGCGGGCTCTTCAGCTGTTTCAGCTGAGATTTGACCGTCGTTGTTGCGCATTTGGCCACGGCCTGTTCGGGCTTCAGGTTGCGGATCGAGGTGTAGAACAGTTCGCAGGTTTTTTCTTTCTGGGTCACTTGCCAGGTCTGAGTACAGCTTTTCAGCTGAACGGTAGGGTCAGTGCCCGGTTTGCTGCCCATACCGGCCTGCCAGCACGCGGCGCTCAGATCCTGCCCCATGACTTTCAGCCCCGCGGCATCAGCCTTGGCCTGGGCATCGCTGCCGCTATAGGCCTCGGGATCGGCGGCGTACCAGATGTAGCTCGGATGGTTGGAACCCAGTACTGGCACCTTCACACCCTCGCTCGGGCTGATGGTTGCCAGGCCCAGCACGTCCACGGTCGGCCCGTACTGTTGCTTGATCCAGTTACGCACCGGTGCGCCGAAGGCAACCATTGGCAATGCAGCGCCACTGGCGTTCTGGCTGACTTCCTTGACCATGGTGGTCTGGTAATCCTTGAAGTAGTCATAGACGCCTTCGAGGTCCTTGCCTGCGCTGGACGGCGCGGCAATCGGTGCGATGTCGATGATGGTCTGATAGCCCGGTGTCTGGTCGTCAGGGATGCCATTGGCGGTCAACAGCGTGGCCCAACGATCGGTGGTCTTGGACTCCAGATAGTCCTGGGCCTGGGTCAGCGAATAATCCGGCGGGAAATGCAGCAGTTCGACGCTTTTGCGGTTTTCCAGCGCCATGCCCAGCGGCAGGAACAGGTACCAACTGTAGGTCCATTTACCATCGGCACTCAGCTTGCTGGCGCCGTTGTAAGCCAAATCCCCTGCCTTGAGCAATGCGGTCAATGGCTTGTCGTAGCCTTTGGGCACACCGCTGATATTGGCGTAGAGCTGCTTATTATCGGTTTTGACCACCACTTTTGCGGTTTTGTAGCCATCGCGTTGTACGCTCTGGGTCAGGTAGTGCTCGACTGTCTGTTCCAGCGTCCAGTTGCGATAGCAGATGACGTTGCAGTTGTTGGGGTAGGCGAACAGCCGGGTAACACGTTCGGTACTGCCCAGATTCAGATCGACATCGGCGTGAGCGGCGGCACTCAGGGTGAGGGCTGCGAGGGTGAGTCCTGTGAGTTTTAACATGCTCAGATCCTTTTCAGCGTGGTCCCGATGATGGGATGCATGCCATATTGGATCAGCGGCGTTACATATAAAAGCGGGTTCTCATGGTTTTTTTACAGGGCGGCCCCGGCCTATTTGCAGGCCTGCCGGAGCGAGAGTCCGGCCCCCAAGTAAATGTCCGGAGCCGGGTTAATATTAAGTATTACAACAAATGCAATGCCAAATGGCTGCCAGCGCGCAGGTATTCTATTTGCGCAACAACAGCATCCTTGACGATGGCTTCGCCTGTATCGGTCAACTTGGCTTTCTTGGCATCGATGATGGACGATTGCATTAATTGCATGACCACATCCATTGCTTTTTGGAACGCTGTCAGATTGTTGTGCGGGCCGAACTCGCGAACGACGGCGTCCATGCGGCGATCTGCATCATCACGCAACTTCCTATATTCAACGACTGAAACTCTACCGTCCTGGTAAATCTCATTGATCATTTCTTCCAGCGTTTTTGATACTAAAGACATCTGACTTGTTCATCCTTGGAGTGGTGTCGTTTTTAACTTTAAAAATCAAGTTGTGAGATGCCGAAGTTTAACCCGCTGATTTATATATTTGAGATAGGAACCGGCTGGATTTAATGTCAGGCGCAATCGAGCCTGTATGTAGGAGAAGTCTTGGTCGTTGCCGATTAGCTTGATGGCGAGGCCCGTTCGGTTGGTGCCACAGTCAACCAATCGGTCCATTGCGGTGATGCTGTTTGGGACGATGGCCTAACGGGTTGTCCACAAGCGCATTTGCGTAGACCATGGGCGCCTTGGTTTTTTGCCTGCCAGAGTTCTTTTCCATGACTGCCAACACAGATGCGCGCCCGGCGCCCTTCACCCGCTCGGACTACAAAACACTGGGGCTAGCAGCCCTTGGCGGCGCGTTGGAAATCTACGATTTCATCATTTTCGTATTTTTCGCGCTGACCCTCAGCCAACTGTTCTTCCCACCCGAAATGCCCGAGTGGCTGCGTCTGCTGCAAAGCTTCGGGATCTTCGTTACCGGTTACCTTGCGCGGCCTCTGGGCGGGATCCTGATGGCGCATTTCGCCGATAAATTGGGACGCAAGAAGGTTTTCAGCCTGAGCATCCTGATGATGGCGTTGCCATGCCTGCTGATCGGGATCATGCCGACCTACGCCCAGATTGGTTATTTCGCTCCACTGCTGCTGTTGGCCCTGAGGGTCCTGCAAGGCGCTGCGGTAGGTGGTGAAGTGCCGAGTGCCTGGGTGTTCGTCGCCGAGCATGCACCGGTCGGGCATCGCGGTTATGCCTTGGGTTTCCTGCAGGCGGGGCTGACCTTTGGCTACTTGATCGGAGCCCTGACGGCGACATTTCTGGCACAGACGTTCACCCCGGCGGAAATCCTTGATTACGCCTGGCGCTACCCGTTTCTCCTGGGCGGTGTGTTTGGCGTGATTGGTGTCTGGCTGCGTCGCTGGCTCAGTGAAACTCCGGTATTCATGGCTATGCAGGCCCAGCGCGAGGCTACTGTCGAACTGCCACTGCGCACAGTCCTGCGCGAGCACCGCCTGGCGATGTTGCCGGCGATGATTCTCACCTGCGTGCTGACCTCGGCCGTGGTGGTGTTCGTAGTCATTACCCCGACCATGATGCAAAAAACCTTCGGCATGACCGCCAGCCATACTTTCGCCCTGAGTGCTTTGGGCATCGTGTTTCTGAACATCGGCTGCGTACTCGCGGGGCTGCTTGTCGACCGCATTGGCGCCTGGCGCACGGTGATGCTGTATAGCCTGCTGCTGCCTTTGGGCATCGGCGTGCTTTATACCTGCCTGATCATTGAAGGCCAGTGGCTCGGTTTGGCCTATGCGGTGGCCGGCCTCGGTTGCGGGGTAGTTGGTGCGGTGCCATCGGTGATGGTCAACCTGTTTCCGGCGCGGATTCGCGTCTCGGGGATTTCCTTTACCTACAACATTGCCTACGCCGCCTGGGCCAGTATCACGCCGCTGCTATTGATCGGTCTGATGCCGTGGAGTCCATGGATCTGTGTGATTTTCTGCTCAGTGATGGGGGCGGTGGGCGTCAGCAGCGCAGCGTATTTCGGCGCGCGAGTACCGCGAATCGGGCGCTGTTCGGTAGCCGGCGCGGTATAAAGGTGATCGTGTTGCCACTATTTTTGTAGGACAACCCCGAAACACTCTTCAGAAAATATCCCCAAGGCCGATGGTTAGGCTGTATGCAGCTTTTTATCCCTGTCCATCGGTGCTTCCCATGTTCAACAAACGCTTGAAGCAGGAGCTGTCGGCTCTTCGCGAAGAACTCTCCAGCCTTCAGCAAGTCAAGGAGAGCCTGGACAGCGAGATGCTGGCCCTGACCCTTGATTCCGACGGCAGGATTCAATCGGTCAACCAGAACTTCATGGGTGAGATGCTCTACAAGGGCAGCGATCTGGTCGGCCGACACATCGAAGACATCGTCCCCGTCCATGTGAAATCTGACGAATTCCACCGCCGCTTCAAGACTGCGCTGACCCGTGGCGAGCACTTTGCCGGCACGGTTCGTTTATTGCGGGGCAATGGTGCCGAAGCCTGGCTGCGGTCGATCATGCAACCGGTGCGGTCCTCGAATGGCCGGATCAAACAATTCTCGATTTACTCCAGCGACCTGACGCGCACCATTGAGGCCTCCCGTGAACATGAAAACCTGATCGGCGCACTGGTGCGTTCGACCGCGGTCATCGAGTTCGACCTCAATGGCAATGTGCTGTCGGCTAACGAGCGGTTTCTCAATGGCATGGGCTACAGCCTGGCGCAGATCCAGGGCAAACATCACCGCACCTTCTGCGCGCCAGAGGATTACAACAGCGCCGAGTATCAGAACTTCTGGCGCCGTCTGAACGCCGGCGAGTTCGTGGCCGGCCGTTTCAAGCGTATTGATAGCCACGGTCGCGTGGTCTGGCTGGAGGCTTCCTACAACCCGGTGGTCGATGCCAACAACAAGCTCTACAAAGTGGTGAAATTCGCCACGGTGATCACCGATCAGGTCAATCAGGAGCAGGCCGTTGCCGAAGCGGCCAACATCGCCTACAGCACCTCGTTGCAAACCGACAACAGCGCCCAGCGCGGTACCACCGTGGTGACTCAAGCGGTAGACGTGATGCGTGACCTGGCCAAACACATGCAAACCGCTAGCGAAGGCATCGAGGCGCTGAACGAGCAATCAGTGGTGATCGGCACCATCGTCAAAACCATCAGTGGCATCGCCGAACAGACCAACCTGCTGGCGCTCAACGCGGCCATCGAAGCGGCTCGCGCGGGTGAACAGGGTCGAGGTTTTGCCGTGGTGGCTGACGAAGTCCGGCAACTGGCCTCGCGCACGAGCCAGGCGACCGATGAAATTGTCGGCGTCGTACGCCAGAACCAGGACATGGCGCGCAACGCCGTGGCCCTGATGACCGATGGCAAACTCCAGGCCGAACAGGGACTGGCGCTGGCGGCGGAGGCGGGCACAGTGATCGTCGAGATCCAGGATGGGGCGCAGAAAGTGGTGAGTGCGGTCGGGCAGTTTGCCAATCAGTTATCGACTTGATGCTATCTGTGCGGCATGAATAGCTCTAAAAAGGTCAGGCCTGCTTTTGCGGCTTGATCAGGCTAGGATTCTTCGCTAACAAAAAAGGCCTACCTCCCGGTAAGCCTTTTCTTATTCCTGCGTACGACTCAATCCCCCAACGCTTCCCCCTCGCGCCGTGGATCGGCCCCGCCGGCTAACGCTGCTTTGCCCTGCGCATCCTTGACCCGAACAATCGCCTGAGTCCCGCTGGTCATCTCGATCTCGTTCACGTTGTGTCCTTTGTCCTTCAGCGCCTGAATCAGCGCCGGGCTGAACTGCCCCTGTTCCAGTTCGGTCGGGCCGTTGCGGCTGCCGAAGTTGGGCAGGTTGATGGCCGCTTGCGGGTCGAGGTTCCAGTCGAGCAGGCCGATGGTGGATTTGGCCACGTATTCGATGATCTGTGAGCCGCCGGGGGAGCCGACGGTGGCCAGGAACTCGCCGCTCTGTCGGTCGAAGATCAGTGTGGGTGCCATGGACGAACGGGGGCGTTTACCCGGTTCGACGCGGTTGGCAACTTTTTGCCCGTTCTCTTCGGAGATGAACGAGAAGTCGGTCATCTGGTTGTTGAGCAGAAAACCCTGGACCATCAGGTGCGAGCCAAACGCTGCTTCCACGGTGGTGGTCATCGACACCGCGCCACCTTCGTCATCGACCGCCACCACTTGCGAGGTAGAGATGCGCAGTGGCGAGCGGTCCGGCGCATAGGCAATCTGAATCCCCGGCGGGGTGCCGGGTTTGGCCTGGCCCATGCTGCGGTCACCAATCAGCGCGGCGCGGCTGGCCAGATAAGTCGGGTCGATCAGACCTTTTACCGGCACGGGTACGAAGTCGGTGTCGGCGACATACTGCGCTCGGTCGGCGTAAGCCAGGCGCTCGGCTTCGGCGATCAGGTGCACAGCTTCTGGGGCTGGTTCGATGCCCGCCGGTTTGCTGGTCTTGACCGGTTTGAGTGGTGCCAGGGCAAAACGCGGGTCGCGGGATTCCAGCGCCTGCAAGGTGCCGAGAATTTGTGCCACGGCGATCCCGCCCGACGATGGAGGTGGCATGCCGCAGACCTGCCAGCGTTTGTAGTCGGTGCAAAGCGGCCCGCGTTCCTTGGCCTTGTAGCCTTGGAGATCGTTCAGCGACAGGCCGCCGGGGTTGGCGTGACCCTGAACCTTGGCGACGATCTCTTTCGCGATCGGACCTTTGTACAGCGCGTCGGGACCTTCCTTGGCTATGCGTTTCAACACTGCGGCGAGTGCCGGGTTCTTCAGCTGTGTACCGATGGCTTTCGGGCTGCCATCGGCGTTCAGGAAGTAGGCGGCCATGTCGGGTGAACGCTGTATGAACGCGTCTGCCGCGATCAACTGATGCAGTCGTGGCGAGATGGCGAAGCCTTGTTCCGCGAGTTTGATGGCGGGTTCGAACAACTTCGCCCACGGCAGGCGACCATGCTTTTGATGGGCCAGCTCCAGTGCCCGCAACACGCCCGGCGTCCCCACTGAGCGTCCGCCGATCTGTGCCTGGGTGAACGGCATCGGTTTGCCGTCGGCTTGCAGAAACAGTTTCTCGGTGGCGCCCGCCGGAGCGGTTTCGCGACCGTCGTAGGTGCGCACAACCTTGCCATCCCACAGCACAATCAACGCGCCACCGCCGATACCCGACGATTGTGGCTCGACCAGTGTCAACACCGCTTGCATGGCAATGGCCGCATCAATCGCCGAGCCGCCCTCACGCATCATCTGCCGTCCGGCTTCGGCTGCCAGCGGGTTGGCGGCTGCGGCCATGTGTTTGGAGGCGTATCGGGTCTGCAGGTCGGTGCGATAACCAGAGGCGATTTCTGGCGCGACTGGCAGGGTTGAGACTGACGGCGAAGAGGGCGGGGCACTGCACGCGGCGAGGGTTAAAGCGGTTGCGATCAGCGAAAAGGCTGACAGGCGATAGCGACTCAAGTGGAAGGCTGAGAACACGCGGAGCACTCCGTCCATGGGATAAAAGGTCCGGGGGACTTTATCGACCTGAGGGGAGCGACGCAAATCAGGTCCGCGGTCTTGAAACGAATACCACTTTTCTCGAGGCATAAAAAAACGGCCTACCTTTCGGTAAGCCGTTTTTAGTACTTGGTGGCTACACAGGGACTTGAACCCCGGACCCCAGCATTATGAATGCTATGCTCTAACCAACTGAGCTATGTAGCCAAGTGGCGCGCATTATTCACCTGGAACGAAGATGCGTCAAGCGTAAATTTAAAATATTTCTCCACACTTTCAACCGCTTATCCCGCTGACCCGAAAAATCGGGCCAAGGGAGGGCGTCAACCGAGCTGAAATCTCCCGGTATTCGCACTCAAAGCCTTGCTGCCCTGGCTCAAGGTGTCCGCAGCCAGATTCACCGCCCGTGCGCCTTCAAGTAAGCGCACCGCGGCCTGATCGACTTGCTGGATGTTGCCGCTGACTTCATCGGCAGTGCTCGCTTGTTCTTCGACAGCGGTGGCGATCTGCGCCAGGGTGTCGGTGACACTCTGCACCGCGCTGGCGATTTCCCCCAAGCGCTCGCCGAGACCGGTGACGGCTTGCGCATCCGATTGGGCTTGGCCGCAGGCGGCTTCCATCAGGCTTACGGCTTCATTGACGGTGCTGCGCAGGCTGTCGACGGTGCCGGCGATTTGCGCGGTGGAGGATTGGGTGCGTTGTGACAGGCTGCGCACTTCATCGGCTACCACGGCAAAACCGCGACCTTGCTCGCCGGCCCGTGCGGCCTCGATGGCGGCGTTGAGGGCCAGCAGGTTGGTCTGCTCGGCGACGCCGCGAATGGTATCGACCACCAATTGAATTTGCTGTCCTTGCTCGCTGACCCGGCCCAGTGCCGCCGCAGTGTCGTTCAAACGCTGATTGAGCTGCTGAATACTCGCTGTCGTGCGTTGGCTGTCACGGCTGCTGTCGGCGGCGATGCGCTGGGTGTGTTGAGCGCTGCCTGAGGCCTGTTCGCAACTCTGGGCGACCCCTTGAGAGGTCGCGGCCAGTTGCGTGGCTGCAGCGGCGATCTGGCTGATTTGCAATTGCTGAGCTTCGACTTCCCCAAGGGCACCGCTCGAGTGATGGTTGAGGGTGCGCACCGCGTTGCTCAGCTGCAAGGTCTCATGATCGACGCCCAGCAGGCTGTTGCGCAGTTGCACTACCGCAACGTTGAGGGCGGTGCTGATAGCAGCCAGTTCGTCGCGGCCCTGCACCGGTACTTGCAGGCTCAGGTTGCCGTCACGCAACGCTTCGGCCAGTAGGGTGATGCCGCTGGCGCTGCGACGGATCGAGGCCTGCAAACAGATGAACAGGTACAACGCGGCCAGCAGCAGGCAGCCAAAAACTGTCGCCACCAGGATGAACTGGCGGATGGCCGAGCCGTGGTAATAATCCAGTCGCTGATCCAGAGAAACCAACGATTGCTGGCGCAGCGAGGCGAGGTCGCCGAGGAGGGCGTCGAGACTGCGTTCAAAGTCTTCCGGCTTCAGGTTGATGCTGCCGCCGAAGACACCCTCGTCCAGCACTTTCAAACCGGCGTCCAGGTGTTTGAGGCTGTCGTGGTATTGCCCGGCCCAGGTTTGCAGGGCGCTGGGCAGGCGTGCTTCCAGCAGGCCAGCCGTTTTAACAAGCTGCTCCCGGGCATCGCCGATGCGGCTGCGCAAGTCCCGCAGTTGCAGGCGGCTTTGCAGGGTGAACTGCCCGGATACTACTGAGGCCTGACCGACGGCGGCGAGGCGTCCGACCCGTTCGATCAGGTCCGGTGCGTGTTGAGTGGAGATTTGCGTCAGCAGCCAGGTTTCCAGCCATGGGGCGAGGGTCAGGCGACTGTCCATGGCGATTTGTTCGCGCAAGGCTTGCAGGGCGCTCAAGGCATTGGTGAAGCGATCGTAACCGTCCGGCCACCAACCGACGCTGCTCAGGCTTTTCGAGTCCAGGCCGGTGAGGGCGCTTTGCAGGGCTTGATAGCGGGTGAGGGTTTGACCCTCGGCGCCTTCGGTTTTCAGGGCATTGCCCAGGTCCGTGGTGGCTTGGGCGACAGCCGGCTGAACCGCGTCGAACGCTGCCATCGCCGCGATGGTTGCGGGTGTCGGCTGGCGATTGGTTTCGGTGGCGCGCCAACGAGCGGCGCGGTCACGCTGGGCGGTGAGCAGATTGTCGAGCGCATCCAGGGCGAGCAATTGACGAACTCCGGCGCGTTCGCCGGAAATCAGGTTCAACTTGTCACGATAATCCTGACCGATCATCCACAGACTCCCCGCGAGTGGCAGGATAAACAGCAGAAACAGCAGCTGAAATTTGCGCGCGAAGCCGAAGCGCCCCAGTAGCCCGATCCCCGGTGATAAAAAAGCCTGCATGCCTCATGACTCCTCTGGACACCACGCACCATTGGCGTGCGTCGAGGTCATTGCGACCGCGACTTGTGCCCTGCTAAAAGGCCTCGAAAGTTCACCCTTGGTCCGCTCTGTAGGCCGACTCTGTAGCGAAACTTCCCATTCTCGGTTCCCTTTGTAAGGGGCCGCGTTGAAGCGGATAAACAAGGCAAGATTCAGACCATGGCTTTGCGCTATCACCTTCTTTTTTGAAGTCGTTAGCAGGCTAAGGGGATGGCGCTACTGCACCGAAAAATGGCACATTGACCGGCCTGCCAGTGCGCACCCATCCGCAGTACGGAAACTCTCATGGCTATCAGCAACACTCAGTCCGCCGCCACGTCGGCGCCCGCCGCTTCACAAAGCAGCCCGCTGGTCATGCGCATCATTGGCGCGGTGGCGCTGGCGCATTTGATCAACGACCTGATTCAGGCGGTATTGCCGTCGATCTATCCGATGCTCAAGGCCAGCTATGGCCTGACGTTTACCCAGATCGGTCTGATCACCCTGACCTTTCAACTGACGGCCTCGCTGTTGCAGCCATGGGTCGGTTACCACACTGATCGTCATCCCAAACCCTGGCTGCTGCCGGCAGGTACTGTCTGCACATTGATCGGCATTCTGATGATGTCTGTGGTCGGTAGCTTCCCGATGATTCTGCTGGCGGCGGGGTTGATCGGTGTCGGCTCATCGACCTTTCACCCGGAAGCTTCTCGTGTGGCGCGACTGGCCTCAGGCGGACGTTTCGGCTTGGCGCAGTCGACGTTTCAGGTCGGCGGTAATGCGGGCTCGGCTTTCGGGCCGTTGCTGGCGGCGGCGATCATCATTCCCTACGGTCAGGGTCATGTGGCCTGGTTCGGATTGTTCGCGCTGTTTGCGCTGTTCGTGCTGTATCGGATCAGTCGTTGGTACGCCAACCACCTGAACCTGTTCAAGCTCAAACAAGGTCAGGCAGCGACTCACGGCTTGTCGAAAGGCCGAGTGATCAGCGCACTGGTGGTCCTCGGGTTGCTGGTGTTCTCCAAGTATTTCTACATGGCCAGTCTCACCAGCTACTTCACGTTCTACCTGATTGAAAAATTCGACCTGTCGGTGGCCAGTTCGCAGTTGCACCTGTTCCTGTTTCTCGGTGCGGTAGCGGCGGGGACCTTCTTCGGCGGGCCGATCGGCGACAAGATCGGACGCAAGGCGGTGATCTGGTTCTCGATCCTTGGTGTCGCACCGTTCACCCTGATGCTGCCCCACGTCGATCTGTTCTGGACCAGCGTTCTGAGCGTGGTGATCGGTTTCATCCTCGCCTCGGCATTCTCGGCCATTGTGGTGTATGCGCAAGAACTGGTGCCGGGGAATGTCGGGATGATTGCCGGGGTGTTCTTCGGCCTGATGTTCGGTTTCGGCGGGATTGGCGCGGCGTTGCTTGGGCATCTGGCAGATGTCCACGGCATTGAGTACGTGTACTTCCTGTGTTCGTTCTTGCCGCTGCTTGGGGTGTTGGCGATCTTTCTGCCACGAACCAAAAAAGTCTGACCCGTACCGACCGGTATAGAGATTTGTAGTATTAAAGCGCGCTTGCAGCCGGGATTGCCGTTTGCGCAAATCACTGTCCTGATGGAAACTTCGCGCCTTTCTGGACTCGATAAGGACGCGAGCAGTGGAGTTTGACAGGAATCAATTTATCGCCAATCACGGCATTGTCTTCAGCGTCACCCGTTTCAGCGTCACCCCCAGTGACCGGGGTGGTCTCAGGACGCTCCATTTCGGGGAAGCGAAATCGGCCCATTTTGAGGTCAGCAGTTTGCTGGTCGAGCTGTATGACAAGATGCTCGCCAAAGACCTGCCCTGCGTGATGATGGTAGGTATCTCCAACCCGCTGACCCGAAAGCAAGGTGACCTGCTCAACGACCAGCGCATGAGTATTGCCAACATTACTGCCGGGATCTTTACAGCGGCTGGCTCTCGAGTGCCGATTATTGGTCTCGCCACCGGACCGGCGGCAGGCTATTTGGGCCGAGAGTTGGTGAAGAGCAAGTTACCGGCCTATCACGCTGGCGATGTCATCGTCAGTCTGGACGCTCAAGTCAGCGGCGGTATCGGACCGCAGCGCTCGGTGTCTTCCATGATCATCAAGTCCCAAGGGGCATAGGCCCATGAGTCTCTACAGTCAGTATGCGTTGGCCGGTCTGGGGATTGTGCTGTTGTACACTTGCATAAGGAGCTACGTACTCAGGAAATGGCTGGGTATTGCTCTGGTCGGTTTGGGCTTTGGTGTGATATTTGTGCTGCCGCCCTACATTGGCAGCATCGATGTCGGGATCTTTGCAATTGCGATAGTGGGGGCGGGGGCTTCGATGTTCTTCAATCGGAGTAAGTACCGAGTGTGAACATAACGGTGGCAGCGCCTGAAAAAGGAGCCGCCGTAGCCTTTGTTGTGCTGGTTTTATACGCGAAAAAAGAGGCACAAAAAAGCCGCGTCTAAACGCGGCTTTTTCTTGAGCGGGTGTTTACACGTTAAACCAGAAGTCACAGGGTATAAACCTTATAAAGTCTAGATTTCAGCACGGTTAAACAAGCTTCATACCCGGTTTAGCGCCCGGTTTTGGAAGCTGAGTATGACTTGGCTTTCACCGCGTTTGCGTTGCTCTCGGTACGCTGGGATACCTGACCAAGCATCGAAGTTCTTTTGCTGATAGGACCCTACTTGAAGCGACTAGATCGCGACCGGTCGCAGTCGACCCTGGCTGTGTAGAAACGCAGGCGTCATTTTGAAGACCGCGCTGTACGTAAGGACTGCCAGTCCTTGGTCAATCAGCGGACCTGAAATTCGCACAGGAACGCAGAACCGTTGCCGACTTTCGCAAAGATAACGGCAATGCCATTCGCAGCGTCTGACGGCAAATTGTAAACACCTGTATCAAATCGTTGCGGCAACTCTAAGTGCCAACTCTGTTCGGTTTGTCACTTCTGCCTTGCGGAACAACGTATGGATCTGATTTCGGACCGTATTTGGGCTTGAGCCTAATTCCCGGGCGATCTGCTTGTTGCTGATTCCGCTGGCTACTAGCTTCAGAATTTCAACCTCCCTGGTTGTAAACTGATACCAATCCAGCCCTGCGCCTATCTGCTCAAGTGGTACACAAGGTTGGAAATCGTCAGCTGCGTGAACTTGAGCAGCATGTTGAACTAGTAATGTGACTAGGCTTTTCGCAGTTTCAACGTTGTTCCAGCGCTTAGTCGAACTAATGACAGCAAAGAGAAGGTTGTTCTCGTCGAGTTGGGTGGCGTGGACGGCAAACCTTCTACCGAGGGTCGGTTCCTGTAGGAGCAAGCGACGTCCTATACAAGTGCATTTGCCGAGGTCTATCAAGGAAGGCGCTCTCACTGCAGCCCATAGGGCGAGCAGCGAAGCACAGTGGCTCTGCAGAGTTTCGGGCTCTTCGTGAATTTCGCCTTCGAGAAAGAGGATTTTCTTGAAGTGAACGGCGGGGCCATTCACAGAGGCGATACCAATGGCAGTGCAGTCCACGTCCAGGTCTAGAAAGGATGGCGTTCTGATGCTTGTTTGAAGCATTTGCCAACTGTTCCTGACGCTTTCCATATTCGCTCTCCCTGCCCGATGTAAGCACGTCAGGTGCCCAGTTCCAGGCACCTGATGCACTTTGGATTTCGATTATATGGCCAAATGGTATCCCTCGCGACAGGTGTCGGCCGATTGGTACTTGTCTAGCAACATCCGCTTTCTGTGGAGCAGCAAGCTGCTGCCTGAGCTCCTTGAAAAGGAGCCAGCCCTTTGGTCACCTTCGGATCTCGAAGAGCAGGAGTGTTGCAATCGAAAGGCGCGGCCTGACCCAGCGGTGGTTCGTTCATGCTGCGAAGTCCGAGGAAGGCTCCTTGGTAAGGAGCACGCATCATCAGGTCATATGTTTTTGCACATACAGCGACCCGCTCACCACGGCGATACGCATGTCCATCATCATCGTGCACTTCAAGCCAAGGACCGCGATAGATAACGGCCTGTCCTAACTCCCAGCATGGGCCTTGTTTACCTTTGTATGCCTTGACGGTGCACATGCGTACTTCAGCATCGCCAATTCTGTCGATAGCGCTTGCTGCTGTTGACGACCAATGGAAGGTGATGCCATGGAAGCCGGCTTGTTCGAACGCAGCTATCACGGCAGTTTCTGAAGGTAACCGAAGTGGCGCTCCGGCAGGTGCGGACCTGACGGTGTGGTGAGAGGTTAAAGGTTCATCGCTTACAAGTACTGCGCAGACCACGCAACCGGTTACGTTCAGAGCTCGGAATGCTTCCCCCAATACCTGTTTTTCATCCTCAGCATCCACACGGTTGAGGGTGAAGTCCATCAGGATTCGATTGGCCCAGCCATCAGAAACAGCGGGCGAACGCTCAACACCAAATCGCAGTTTCTCCTCCAATGCGATGTAACCATCGATGTCACGAAGTAATGCGCCCTGGAGTAGTGGCTCAATAACGTTGGCATCACGTGACAAATCAGAAAGTGCCATTAGGCGCACGCTGCGAGCGTTGTCCATCATCGCAGCGCTTTTGCGTAGTCGTCGTGGATCGCTATCAGCGATGATTAGTTCGCCGCGCATCTTATCTACACACATAGACAGCAATTCAGAATACGCACCTCCCCACCAAAGGATATGAGGTGTGGAGTCAGAGTGCTCATCAGTCTCGAGAGCGCCGTTCACTATAGCTGCGGTGTGGATCAATTCACGTTGCCAAGGTTCCAGTCGAAAGGCCGCGGTATCAAGCATGTTCATTGGCAGAAACGTCCCAGGCATCGAGGTGATCACGGTACTCCGTGCGAGCAGGCAGGTCCGCGCCGAAGCGCTCAAGGTACCGTTGGATGGGTTGAGAGGAACGTATAAATCGGTCTTGGCAGATCTGCAGTGTGCTCAATGTCGTTTCAGTGAAGTTCAACCCACGCTGGCTCAGAACCTTGAGCCACTGACGGTCGAACTGCCAAGGGTAGGCACCGATCTCGAGGTTGGTCTGAGCGAACGTCAGGTAACCTCGCTGGCGAATGTTGATGGCCTTCAGATCAACCGCTTGGAGGCTGTCGTAGAAAATTACGGTCTTGGGGCGCGTGACTTCGCAGAACAGCCGCCATAGGTCTTTCATCGACGGACTGGTCTGATCGTCAACGACCAGGTTGACGTATTCACCTTCGGGTACCCACCGAAATACGCTTGCGATGCTTGCTTGGAAAACGTCCTGGTGCAGGAGATTGAGCGCTTGGTCCGTAGCGACTGTATGCAGTTCGGCATGATGGCGATCGGAGAGCAGCCTTTCGATACCCATCCATTGTTGATAGAGGCCATAGCGCTTACCGCTGTAGCGACCATCAGCAGAGCTACCAATCACAATTGATGGTCTGACAACAAGGAATGGAATGCCGCATTCAGCAACTACGCGCTCAGCTGCCCGCTTGGTCAGCGTGTAGTTGGTAGGATCGCTCGGCGGCTCGTTCAGCGCCGTTTCTGGCACTACACCTCCAGAGTAGCCAGCGGAGTAGGCCGTGGAAACGAAGATAAAGAAGCTCACTCCCGCTTGTTTGGCCGCGATAGTAAGCCTTGCAGTGAAATCGACGTTCAGAGCTTGCAGCGCCTCATTATCGAAGTAATCGAGGCAACCTGCGCAGTGGATTACCGTGTCCACATTTCCTGAGCGAAGCATACTCTCCAGCAGCTCTACCGATGCCGTTTCAGCACCCTGCCAGTGAACAGTGGTCACCTTTTTCTCGAGTTCGTCAGCACTTCTTCCCAATGCCAGAAGCTCACGCTGCACTTCTTCTGGAATACCAACCTTATGGTCACCTCGCCTGGTCGGGATGACCAAGTGATCTGCCCAGTCATCGCTAAGCACTTGAGCGGCCATGAGTGCCCCGAGGAATCCCGTACCTCCTGTTAGGAAGACGCGTTTTCCGTGGCGTGGGGTCTGGAGAGGCGTTTTCATCGAACCTCTCCACTCGTGAGATCAAGGTTAGTTTCAGAAGCTGCAACCAGTGCGTTATGAATCATCGCTTGGTCTGGCACTCCACCGTAGGAGACCAGAGTCTGGTCAACAATGACGATCGGGAATGCACTCAGACCATGAGCCATGAACAGCTCCGTGACTTGCTGGGCTACCGCGCCTTCTTTTGCGTTCAGCTCTGCGGATAGCCTCGGAAGGATCGATTGCGCAGTAGTCACGGTAATCGTGAGGACCGGCCAGTCCAGCTTGGCCTGCGTCAATGCGTTACGTGCAGCCGCTTCGATCTGTTCGTCAACCTGCGTAGTGCCTGGCATACAGCAACTTGCAGAGAGCACCACGATAGCTTCGGGCCCCAATGCGCGTTTGACTTGGGTGATATCTGCGTCCGAAGTCTTTTTGAAAAAATTGAGCATGTCTTGCCCTCTTTATTTAGATGGTTACAGCACAAGTGCAACAGCCAGGCCAAGGACCAGAGCGCAAACAATGACTGTTAACGTGTGGGCTATCACCAGTGGGAGTTTGAAAAGCCTGAACAGCAGCATGATCTCGGGAGGGCTTGTGCCGATTGCCGCCACCAGAAAGGTCACAAGCGGTCCGACTGGAAACCCTTTCTCGATTAGGGCAAATCCGATTGGCAGTGCTGCTATGGGAGAGATGTACAGTGGTACGCCGACTAAGGCGCATGCCAGATACAGCCAGCCGGCCGGTAGCCGATCGACGAGGCTCATCAGTGTGTCTTTCGGTACGGCACCGTAGATCAAGCCTCCGATGAACAAACCGATCAGCAGATACGGTGCAACCGTCCGCAACTCCTGCCTCGCTGCAAGCCAAGCGAATCGACTCGCAGGTTGCCAACCGGGCCAAGTTCGAATCCCCTGGCCCAGGAAGGCGGCACTGCTCTTGGGGGCAGGTGCTATCGTCACATGTCTTGCCAGTCCGAGCCTTCCTGCTACCACACCAGCAGCGGAAGTCAGGGCCAGGCCGCCGATGATGAAAACAGCGCCA
Source organism: Pseudomonas sp. BF-R-26 (assembly GCF_019947395.1). Taxonomy (NCBI): domain Bacteria; kingdom Pseudomonadati; phylum Pseudomonadota; class Gammaproteobacteria; order Pseudomonadales; family Pseudomonadaceae; genus Pseudomonas; species Pseudomonas sp. BF-R-26. Next base: position 28,300 of record NZ_JAGYGK010000011.1, read on the forward strand.
GGGACAAAACCCACAGTGAGGAACAGCAGAATAAACACACCCTCGTTCACTACTGGCGAGGCCACCAGAAAAGCGAAACTGGGCACGAAGCCAACGCCTGCCCTGAGCATGCCGCTCAGCACGGGAATCGTGGAGCAGGAGCAAAAGGGCGTAATGACGCCCCCAACACTGGCGGCAAATGCCGACCGCCAGCCCGAGGACCCAAGCAGCGAGCCTTGTGTCGCTTGAAAGGGCATACGTTGTTGCAGCATTACCACAAACCAGGTGACCAGCAGGAAAAGCCCAATGAGCAGGGCACCGTCCATGAGCAGAAACTCGAAGAAGGCTTGAATACCCTGCGTTAAGGTTGTGTTATCGGACATATGAGCTCCGCCGGTACTGATGAGAGCGGGCTGATGCAACGCGTCAGGCGTTGGCCAGCCCAGCGTTCATTGACGGGGTGCCGCCATAGGTTTGCATCGACTCGATCAGTGCCGCTGTGACAACCGGATCGAAGTTCGCCTTATCGAGGGTTTCTACGTAGGTGTCCAAAGCTTCGATGCGAATTTCGTCGATGTCGGTCTTCAGATCACCAAGTGAAAGAGCACCGCAGTCAATGTTCAGTCGGTCGCAGAGGAAGTGGCAACTGGTGCTCACCATGCTGAACAGCTCTGGCATTACACGATGGTGGGCCCATTTAAGGCTCTCATGAACACCTTCTGGGTCTTTGGCGATCAGGCCACGGATACGTGCCAGGCCGATTTCCAGATGTTCCAGCTCGTCTTCCAGGATCTTTCCGGCCAGTGCTGAAGTGTCCGGATCGCCCTGGCGCTGCAGGGTGCGGTACAGCACGATGGCCATGGTTTCGGTCATCAGGTCCTGAATGATCAGGCACGCAGCCAGGTCCTTGTTTTGAACAGCAGTACTGAAGTGGCGGCGGATATTGAACCACTGCGGCTCCACGATCTCACGCATCACGATGTAGTCGTGGCGCTTGCCCAAGCTGGCCAGCATCAGAATATGTTTTGATTCTTCGTAGGCTTGTTTGACGGTTTCGATCTTACTTTCGGTATCTGGCATCAACGGCACCATTTCCGAATAGTTCTCTACCGCCATCACCTCTCCAGCGATTGCGTTGGAAGCGATGTACGCGATCAGGTTGAAATATCCGTCGCTTTTGTTGTGCTCAGTGCTCAGTTCTTCTCGACGGTTTACAGCACGTAAGTCGACTGGTGCGCGTTGATTTGGCTGTGTGCCGGCAGAAACTTCGTTCATTTTTATATCCTCCCATTAGGCTCAAGGACATTCCCTTGCCGCGGCAATTGTCGGGAGGCTGCTGGCGTACTGCCATAGTACATAGCTTCTATTCAAAGTTCGGTCCGTTCCGCCTTACGATTAGTCAGATATTGACGCATCGGTCACTCGATGTGTCCCATGGAAATCGGGGAAGAAATGAATACAAGAACCTGGACGGCCCGGCACGTTGGCGTGCCTGCGCTGTGGATGCTGGGTGCGTTGCTCTGCCTGTCAGGCTGCAATCGTGAGACGGATCAAAAGACTGAAGCCAAAGCCGTGCGTGTCAGTGTTGTGGGGGCTAGTACTATCGCACCGCTGATAAGTGAACTGGCCAAAGCTTACGAGCGAGAGCATCCGGGCATTAGAATCGAGGTCCAGGCAGGCGGTAGTGCTCGGGGGATTATGGATGTGCGCAGCGGCACGGCTGTGCTTGGCATGGTCTCCCGTGAGCTCAAACCTGAAGAGCGGGATCTGCAGCATGCGCTGATTGCCAAAGATGGCATCGGCATGATCGTTAATAAAAGCAACCCGATCACTGGTCTGACAAAAGAGCAGGTTGTCGGAATCTACACAGGCCGGATCACCAATTGGAAAGACGTGGGGGGAGACGATTCGCCTATCACCGTCGTGAGCAAGGCAGAGGGGCGATCTACCCTGGAAATTTTCAGTGGTTTCTTTGGTATTCCCTACAAAGATATCCGCGCCCACGTGATTATTGGAGACAACCAGCAGGGTATTCAGACTGTTGCTGGCTCTCCCGCTGCAGTCGGTTACGTGTCCATTGGTTCGGCTGAGTATGAAGCCGATCAGGGCGCCGCAATTCGGCTAATCCCTTTAGGAGATCAGATTCCATCGACAGCAGCGGTTGCGTCGGGCGAGTACGCGATCAGTCGGGACCTGAATCTGGTTTACAAAGCGCCTCTCACAGAGCCGGTTCAGGACTTCCTGGCGTTTGCCCGCTCCAATGAAGCTGCAGCCTTTGTTACTCGCATGTACTTCATTCCGGTGGCGAAATGACGGCCAGGCGCTGCTGATCAGGCTCTCTTCATGACTTTATTGACAGATGAGGTGGTCGCGAAGGTCCATCCCACGAAGCTGCGTGGATGGGCGTTCTGGTCGGCCATGTCCATGCTCGCTCTACTAGGCGCGGCAATCGTGTTTTTGATCGTCGCTTTCTTGTTGAGTGAAGGTTTCCCACTGATCGCGCAGGGAGGGCCTATAAGATTCTTTACGGACGAAGGGTGGTGGCCGCGGGACGCTAGCTTCAACATGACCCCAATGGTATTGGCGAGTCTTTACCTGACCATTGGTGCGCTTGTCGTTGCAACACCACTGAGCCTGGCCATTTCGCTGGTCACGACTTTCAAAGCGCCCGCGCGGCTTGCTCGCGTGCTGCGCAATCTAGTGGAGCTCAGTGCTGCAGTGCCTACCGTGGTCTACGGACTTTGGGGCGTCAGTTCGATCGTTCCGATAGTGAACATCTGGAGCCCGCCAGGTGCGAGTTTATTGGCCGGTGTCCTCATTGTTGCACTGATGATCATCCCAACGATCACGGTGTTGACCCAGTCGGCACTTCAGACGGTGCCGACAGATTATGTCCAGGGAGCCACTGCGCTGGGTGTTTCAACCAGCCAGACATTGCTTCGTATTGTTATTCCTGCTGCCAGGCAGGGCATTTTTTCCGCAATGGTACTCGGTGCTGCCCGAGCAATCGGCGAGACAATGGTGGTGTTGATGGTCTGTGGCAACATTGTGCAGGTACCGACTTCACTGTTTGATCCAGTACGAGCGTTGACTGCGAACATTGCCTTGGAAATGCCCTACGCGATGGGGGATCACCGCGCCTCCCTGTTCGTAGCCGGGCTGCTGATGTTGCTGTTGGTCAGCGCGTTGGTTGCTGTGGGCGAGTGGGTCGGTATGCGTCAGAGGAAGATGATCTCATGAGGCGCTTCCAAGTGTTCAGTTTCGACTTCCGGGATTTTGTCTGGACCTTCGTGATGTATGGTCTGACGTTGACTGCAGTTGCGATGCTCCTGTGGCCGCTGCTAACGGTGTTCGGTAACGGACTTCAGGTGCTGAGCTGGGACTTTCTGTTGGCGAGCCCGGAAGATGCAGGCCGCAGCGGGGGGATCGCACCAATTCTAGTGTCCACCCTGGGAATTGTGTTGGTCAGCTTAACGGCCGCCTTGCCCTTAGCGTTTGGCGTCGCGGTAATGTTGACTGAAGGTTTTAATCCCGCAGGTTGGCCGGCTACGATACTGCGCTGCAGCCTCGACATTCTGGCGGGCATTCCTTCGGTCGTGTTTGGATTATTTGGACTCAGCCTGTTCTGTAGGCAATTGGAATTGGGATATTCAATTCTGGCCGGCGGGCTGACCTTGGCCTGCATGATCCTGCCCACTTTGGCGCGTTCACTGGCATTCTCCTTAGAGTCCGCGGGTGTTGCCCATCGCGCTGGCGGAGCAGCGCTCGGCCTCTCGAAACAGTCAGTTTTATGGCATGTGATGGTACCGGTAGCACTGCCTGGCATATGCGCAGGTGTTGTGCTCGCGTTGACCAGAGCCCTGGCGGAAACTGCTGTACTGCTCTTCACCAGCGGCTATTCCGACAGGATGCCCGAATCGGTTCTCGATTCCGGGCGCAGCGTCTCTGTTCATATTTATGACCTATCGACCAATGTGCCGGGCGGTACCCCTAACGCTTATGGCTCGGCCCTGGCGCTGCTGCTGCTTTTGGCCCTGCTCAGCTTCACTGTGCATGCCTTAACTCGTTGGATGCAGCGACGTATGACTGGCAACACGACACGGAGTCTCTGAATGATGATCAACGACAATAGAGCAATATCGCTTGAACCGTTTGTACGAGCTGCATCAAGCGTGCACGGGACGGTTACTCACTTGAGTACTGCTGCGCAAGGGCATATCGATATCCAAGACCTCTCCGTGAGTTATGGCAAGCGCACAGTCGTTGAGGGAGTGACGTTGAGCGTTCCGCGCAATTCAGTCACCGCACTCATCGGCCCATCAGGGTGTGGGAAGTCGAGTTTGTTGTATTGCATCAACCGCCTGAACGATCTTGTGCCAGGCTGCTCGGTAGAAGGCTCGATCAACTTCAGCTGGATGGACAATAAGCATCTGGCAAAAAACTCGACCCAGTTGCGGCGTCAGGTTGGGATGCTGTTTCAACGTCCCAATCCATTTCCATTTTCGATTCGCAAGAACCTTGAGTTCGCGCTCAGGCAGCATGGCATTAAAGCGCAGGCCGATATCAATAGTCGTATTGAGTCGTCATTACGGGAAGTGGGGTTGTGGGACGAGGTTCATGATCGTCTCGACAGTTCGGCCATCGCGTTGTCCGGTGGGCAGCAACAACGACTGTGTCTTGCTCGGGCGCTGGTTTTGGATCCAGATGTTTTGCTGATGGACGAACCATGCAGTGCTCTAGATCCGATCTCGACTCAAAAAATTGAGACGTTGATTCTGAGCCTGGCTCAGCGACGAACGATCATTCTTGTGACCCATAGCCTAAGTCAGGCACGACGTGTAGCAGACCAGGTAGCAGTTTTTTGGAAGCTGGAGGGGGTGGGCAAGCTGATTGAATGTGGCAAAGCAAGGGATGTGTTTGATCGGCCGCGCCATGAGTTGACTCAGACCTATTTGCAGTTTGCTTGAATTGAGCGACAGGCACGTTGTAGCGCCATGGTACATCGGTTCCATTGTGGGGTGAGTGCGGCGATTTCTACTATGGCCGCATGAACAAATACTCTTCTAATACCGTGCAGTACCCAACTGCGAGAGTGCAAATGCTCTCGCTTCATGTCCATGACCTGCTCAAACATGCCGCACAGGTGCATGCAGCGGCAACGGTAACTTCTGTATCTCTAGAAGGCGCGGTTGAAACTCAAACCTATGCTCAGTTGGCAAAAGCTGCGAATAACTGCGCCATAGAGCTTCACGCCATGGGGCTTCGGTCCAGAGATGCAGTTGTCAGTTTTGGCTTTAGTTCGCTCAATCAAATGGCTTGGCTATACGCAGCGCTAAGCCAAGGCGTGGTAACCCATTTTCTGAACCCTCAGCATCGTGCGGAAGATCTAGGTCATTTTCTTCAGCAGGTGCGACCCGGCATGTTGCTGCATGATGCGGCTACAGCGAGTGCTGCCCAGGCATTCGCAGCATTGGTTCCTGGTACTCCGCTACGCGCTATGACCCAGCTTGGCACTGGAAGTGGAAGGGAATACACCACTACTGAGTTTGCGGAAGATACCTTATCCCATGTCTGCTACTCATCCGGGACCACAGGGGTTCCGAAGATCGTTGAGTACACGCACCGTTCAACAGTGTTGCATGCCTGGGCCTGTGCCTTGCCCGACGCGATGGGGTTGAACAGTGCCGATCGGGTTATGCCTCTCATGCAGAATTTCCACGCTAGTGCATGGGGCGCTCCTTTTGTTTGTCCGCTGGTCGGTGCGTCGTTGGTGCTTGTACCACCGCATCGCGATCCTGCGCAGTGGTTCCAGTGGATCGAGGAGCATCGGATCACGGTCTTGGGGGCAGTCTCCGCACATTGGCTAGCGCTCGTCCGATACATGCGAACCAGCGGATTGAGCTTCAGCACCCTGCGCCGCACAGTTGTCGGTGGTACTCGACTACCTTTTGATGTTGCTCAGTTCATCCAGGAAAAGCTTGGCGTTGAGGTATGCCATGCCTGGGGAATGACTGAGACATCACCATTGGCCACTATCGAGCGCTTCGATAGCAGCAAGGTCTCTCTGCGTCACGGCAAACCTGTATTTGGAATTGAGTTGGCCGTGCAGTGCAACGGTGTTTGCTCGGCGGAGGGGACTGGTGAGCTGATGGCCCGTGGGCATTGGGTTGCCCACAGCACAGCAAATAGCAGTAGTTGGCTGGCAACCGGGGACTTCGCGACGCTGCACGAAAACTCAGAATTAGAGGTCATCGATCGCATGGAAGATTCGTTGATCTCCGATGGTATTCCCCTCAGTTCAGCCCTTGTGGAGCATCAGGCTCGATTGGTTCCAGGTGTTGCAGATGCAGCATTGCTGGTCACCGATGTTGCCAGCGGCCGGAGCGTGCTTGCCTGGGTGGCCATGCCTGAGGTCGATACCGCTTCAGTAACTGTCGAGCTCGAACAAATCCTTTCCAAGACCTTCAACGGGTGGCGTCCGACGCAATACATCGTGGTGGATGCGTTTCCGTATACAGCGTCTGCAAAGGTCCAGAAACACCTTCTCAAAGATCACATCGCTCGGCTTCACGATGACGACGTGGCTTTAACTCCTAATTCCTCCTGCTGATGCCTGACTTATGACGCAAATAACGAAAACCGCAGCGGTAGATTCTGTTCACGAAAACTCCAGCAAGAGCTCATTGCCCTTGGAGCAGTATGTGACTTGGGTGGTCGATCATCGGCGCTGGGTTATCGCCCTTGTGCTGGCTCTATCAGCGTTCTTCGGCTTTTTTGCAGCCAAACAACAAGTCATTATCAATCCTGCCGCGGTTGTCCCGCAGAGCCATCCATACATAAAGGCCACCAACACCATCGAGAGAATCTTCGGATCAAAGTACCTCGTGGTAATAGGACTGACACCAACCCAGGGCGATGCACTGCAGCCGCAAGTGCTCGAAGCCGTAAAGCGCATTACGGACAAGCTATATGCCGCGCCATCGGTTACCAAGCAGACTCTACTTAGCCTCTCATCGCGGCAGGCCAAGAGTATCCGTGGTAACGCCGAAGGGTTTGAGGCAAAGCCTCTGCTCGATGACCAGATCCCCACGACAACCGATCAAATTAGTGCGTTAAGGTCGGCCATTGAAGCCAACCCGGTTTATCGAGACACGGTTATCTCCAGCGACTGGCGAACCGCTACGATCATGCTGGAGTTGAAGGAGAACCCTAACGGTTTCGGGGCGATGCTCTCGGATGTTCATCAGATTCTGAGCCAGGAGAATACGCCAGGCGTCGAGATTTCCTTGAGTGGGAATCCGGTGTTCCTGCACCAGGCTGAGGTTTTTGCAGATCGAATCAACTGGTTGTTCCCCATCGCGGTGCTGGTGATTGGCTTGCTGCACTACGAAGCCTTCCGTACCCGTCAGGGACTGATTCTTCCCTTGGTCACAGCGTTGCTCTCGGTGGTCTGGGGCGTCGGTATCATGGGATTGATGAAGGTGCCTATGGACATCTTCAACTCGCCTACACCAATCCTTATTCTTGCTGTTGCGGCTGGGCACGCCGTTCAATTGCTCAAGCGCTACTACGAACACTTCATCGAATTGGTCAACGGGCAGCACATGGCCCCAGAAGTGGCTAACCGGCTGGCGACGATTCAATCGCTTGCTGCCGTGGGGCCCGTTTTGGTGATCGCCGGTGGTGTCGCAGCTTTGGGTTTCTTCTCGTTGGTAGTGTTCGAGCTTGAAACCGTCCGGGCCTTCGGCATTTTCACTGGCATTGGCATCCTCGCCGCAGTGCTGCTGGAGTTCACTTTCACTCCGGCAGTTCGTGCCAGTCTGAAACCACCATCGGCGGCACAGATTGATACCGAGACCAAGCCGCGTATTTGGGATCGCCTGAGCGCTCGCATTGCTCATTTGGTGATCACGCCGCGTAGCCGTGGGTGGATCCTGGTGGCTTTCGTCGTACTGATAGGTGTTGCGATTTCTGGCTGGCCCAAGGTGCATGTCGATAACTCGAGCAAGAGTTTCTTCTCGGACTCACTGCCATTACAGCGGGACGATAACCTGCTGAACGCACAGACTGGCGGCACCAACGTTCTGTATGTAATGGTCGACACAGGGCAGGCCGATGGAGTGAAAGATCCACAGATCCTGAATGCTATTCGGGAGCTCCAGGCTGATGCCGCGAAGCGCTCGATCGTGGGTAAGACCTTGTCCATCGATGACTTTCTCCAGCGCATGCACGGCGCTGCATCTGGGGACACTGGTGCTATTAATCCACTACCTGATGATCGAAATCTGATCGCCCAGTATCTGTTCCTTTACTCGATGTCTGGCGACCCGGAAGACTTCTCGGCGCATGTCGATTATGACTACCAGCGAGCGAAGATCTCGATCATGTTGCGGACCAACAGCAACGCTGAAATTGATCGGCTGGTCAACGAGCTGCGTGAGGTTGCGAACCAGCGCTTCCCCAAAAATGTAACGGTTTCGTTCGGCGGGGAGGTGGCGCAGACACTGGCAGTAACCGATGTAATGGTGCACAGCAAACTGCTGAACATCGCGCAAATTCTCGGTGTGATTCTTGCGGTATCAGTTATTGCATTCCGTTCGTTCACCGCAGGCCTACTGGTGCTGTCGCCGCTAGTTGTGGTCCTTTCGCTGGTCTTCGGCGTAATGGGCTACTTCGGTGTCCCTCTGAACATTCCCAACTCGTTGATCTCTGCCATGGCGGTAGGGATTGGCGCTGACTACGCGATCTATCTGATATACCGCATTGGTGAGTACACAGCCCAGGGCAAGGCCTTGCCTCAGGCCGTCGAAATGGCAATGAAAACCGCTGGTAAAGCCTGTCTGTTCGTTGCCACTGCTGTGGCGGGTGGCTATGCCGTCCTCATGTTCTCCTACGATTATAAGGTTCATATGTGGCTTTCTACTTTCATCGTGCTGGCTATGCTGGCAAGTGTGTTGGCAACTCTGACCCTCATTCCGAGCGCCATTCTGACCTTCAAACCAGCATTCATTTTCCAGCGTCGCTCGGGTGATCGTGGCGCAGTGCTGTTGATCATCCTTGCTGCTATCGGCTTTCTGACTTACTCACAGATAGGTTGGTCTGCAGAGCTGGAGGCGAAGCAAATCATGGAGCGCAATGCTGCTGTAACTCGCTTCAGCACTTCCACGGCGGATGCAGAGTTTGTGCTGCAGACCAAAGATGGTGGTAAGCGCGTTCGCAAGTCGAACATGGCGTCGAAACTTCAGGAGAATGGGCAAGACACCATGCGTCTGGTTCGCTTCGAGGCGCCGGCAGACATTCGCGGGACCACGACTTTGCTTGTTGAACGCTCGGCCCAGGATGACGATATGTGGGTATACCTGCCGGCGATGAAACGTGTGCGTCGCCTGGTAGCCTCGAACAAAAAAGACAGCTTCATCGGTACTGACTTTAGCTATGGCGATGTTATGGGGCACAAGGTCGGCGACTGGAAGCACACCTTGCTCAGTCAGCAGGTACGTGAAGGTGTTGAGCATTACGTCATTGAGTCGGTACCCGTTGAGGATAACGTTCGCACTAACTCGGGATATGCCAAGCGCGTGACTTGGGTGCGCAAGGACAATTTCGCCACGACTTACGTGGAAGCCTCGGATGTCAGTGGACAGCCTTACAAACAGTTCTCCTTCGCGGACATCCAGTTGGTTGATTCAGCGAATGGACAGTGGCAGCCAATGAAAACCGAGGGCAAGAACCTACAGAGTGGGCATACCACTACGATTACTTTCTCCAACTTCAAGGTCGGCGATTCGCTGAGCGACAGCCTCTTCTCCGCGAACAACATAGCTGCCAAATAAGGAGAGGAGATGAGCGGGTCCTTTTTGCCCTGGTGGCGGGCCGGTGTTGTCGCGCCCCTGATTCTCTCCGCGAGTGCTTTTGCCAGCGCTCCGGAAGTGACAGGTGAGGTCGCTTCAGGCGTGTGGTCATCCAACCGCATGTTGGATGACAAACACGCGGTGTCCTCCAATCGTGCCAAGCTCAAACTGGATTGGCAGGCGTCCGAAAGCCTGCAGTTGAACAGTGAGGTTTGGGCACTATCATCGCCGGAGCGTCTGGATGAGAAGCGTGAAGACGCAGGAGTCAATGAGCTGTATGTGAAAAGCAGCGAGACGGTGTGTGCGCCTGCCTTGGGCAAAAAGCTGGTGATGTGGGGGCGTGCTGATGGGATCAATCCCACCGATCAGATTTCACCGAGCAACTACCGAAGGTTGACCCCTGAAACTACTGATCAGCGCACGGGAAACTGGGGACTGCATCTGGACTGTGAGGTGGGCGCGGGAAAGCTGCAGATGCATGTATTGGATCGATTCCAATTTAATGATGTGCCGCTGGAGAAGACACCTGGTGTTGTCTTCAGGGAGCAAGATCCGGATGTGCGCCCTACAGTTGCGGTGAAGTATGACGTGCTGGGCTCTGATGCTGATTGGTCGGTGAGTGTCATAGACGGCCATGACTTGTTTCCGACCTTTGCAGTACGAAGTGCCACGCCTGAAGGCATCACGCTCGGTCAGCACGCTACTCGCATGCGCATGATCGGTAGCGACTTCACAATAGTCCGAGGGGAAATGGCCTATAGGGGGGAAATTGCTTGGGTGGATTTTGAGCAGTCATCGGATCCTGCTGTTGCCCGTCGACAGCCCTATACCTCAGCAATTGGTGGTGCTGAGTGGTATATCGGTGACCGCGAGACTGTTTCGTTGCAGGGCTTTTGGCGGCACTTGAGGTCAGTTTCGAGTCTGTCGAACGACCCGTTGTTTGCTCAGGTACAAGCGGCACAGGCGCTGATCAGCAATGAGCTCGACCGTGATCAGTATGGGGTTACGCTCAGGTATGCCAAGCCACTGTTCGACTCAAAAGCCGACCTTGATCTCTTTGCCGTTTGGACTGAGCCTCGCAACGACTGGATGCTGCGAGGAAGACTCAAATACGCATTAACGGATTCGTGGCGGGTGAGCACGGGATTCGACATCTTCAGAGGGCCCCAAGATTCCTTCCTTGGTCATTTGAGAACCAACTCATTAACGTTCGTTGAGGCAAGTTACATCTGGTGATACAGAGGCAGCAGCGCCAGTAGAGTCTAGTTTTTTCACCATGTAGACCGCTGAAGCAGGGCACAGCGCTGTGAACTCCGCCGAACTGGATATCGCTTCCGGTGCTTGGGATCGCTCCCTGCGTTCATACCCTCGAGTTTGGAAAAAGTCTTCCGCCGAGTTTGTCAGAAGGTGAAGGTGCAGGGCTCCATCGGCCGCTGCTATACGCTCAAGTACTTGTAGCAGCAATGTTCCTGCACCGACCTGCCTTTGAGCCGGAACAATGACCAGTGAGCGCAACAGTCGGTCGGGACCGTTTCCTTCAATTCCACCGTAGCCCAGCGTCGTATCTCCATGATGGAAGGAATAGAACATTCGATTGGACTGCAGCAGGTCTTGGGTTGGTAGTCCCGCCGAGTTCAGCTGAATCGCCAAACCGTCGATTTGGTCGACATCAAGTAGTCGAACAGAGATATCTGACTCGTTCATGGGGGGCTCTGAAGAGGGACTGATTGGCGCTCAGTATAGGCCCGAGTTGAGGTTTGGCTTGATAAGCCGCAGAGGCAGTCTGATATGAATATGTGCTTTACCGTATATGTTGTTTTTCGTATATTCGGTTTCCCAGATATTTTGGCCGCCACGCTAGTGAGCGTCCCCACCAAGAGGTCACATGCAGGAAACCTTGACGCCCCCCGCCGTTTTCAAGTGTTTGGCTGACGAAACTCGAGCTCGCATGACCTTGCTGATTGCAAGAGAGGGTGAGCTCTGCGTCTGCGAGCTCACCTGCGCACTCGATCAAAGCCAGCCGAAAATTTCCCGTCATCTCGCTCAGCTGCGAGAAGCCGGAATCTTGATGGATCGTCGTCAGGGACAGTGGGTGTATTACCGCCTGCACCCATCCTTGCCTGAGTGGGTTGGAACGATGCTGAACAGCGCCGTTGATGCTAATCAGGACTGGTTGAACACAGATGCCATGCGTCTCGCCGAGATGGGGGGAAGACCCCAAAACACGGCCGCTTGTGTCTGACCTCCCTTTTTTGCTGATTGAGTTGTGCTCATGTTGATCGCGTTTTTGATTTTTCTTGTGACGATAGTTCTCGTTATCTGGCAACCCAAGGGGCTTGGTGTAGGTTGGAGCGCAGCACTGGGGGCATTAGTGGCACTGCTGACTGGTGTGGTTAGCTTGTCTGATATTCCTGTGGTTTGGCAGATCGTGTGGAACGCCACTGGCACGTTTATCGCCGTCATCATCATTAGCTTGTTGCTGGACGAGGCGGGTTTTTTTGAATGGGCTGCTTTGCATGTGGCTCGGTGGGGCGCTGGTAGCAGTCGCAAACTGTTCGCCTTCATCATTTTGCTTGGGGCGGCCGTATCCGCATTGTTCGCCAATGATGGTGCGGCCTTGATCCTTACCCCTATCGTCATTGCGATGCTGCTGGCGTTGCGTTTTTCACCGGCGGCGACACTGGCATTCGTCATGGCTGCTGGTTTTATCGCCGACACCGCAAGCTTGCCTCTCGTAGTGTCCAATCTGGTCAACATCGTTTCAGCCGATTATTTCAACATCGGCTTCAGTGAGTACGCGTCGATCATGGTGCCGGTGAACCTGGTCAGCATTGCTGCCACTTTGGCCATGCTGCTGTGGTTCTTCCATAAGGACCTACCGCGCACCTATGACCTCGATCAACTCAAGGCACCCGAAGCTGCCATCCGCGACAGGGCTACCTTTATTGCTGGAGGGTGGGTACTCGGGCTTTTGTTGGTTGGCTTCTTCGTTATCGAGCCATTGGGCGTGCCAATCAGTGCCATTGCCGCAGTCTGCGCGCTGATCCTCTACCTGATCGCCGCGCGCGGACATGTCATCTCGACACGTAAGGTACTCAAGGAGGCGCCCTGGCAGGTCGTAGTGTTCTCGCTTGGCATGTACCTGGTGATCTACGGCTTACGTAACGCCGGCCTCACAGATTATCTATCGCAGATCCTGAATGTGTTTGCTGGCTATGGCATATGGGGCGCTTCCCTGGGTACGGGGTTACTCGCCGCAGGCCTGTCTTCTGTTATGAACAACATGCCCACCGTCCTGGTGGGGGCGCTATCGATACACTCCGCTGAGGCCACTGGTGTCGTTCGACAAGCCATGATTTACGCCAACATCATCGGCTGTGACCTGGGGCCAAAAATAACCCCGATCGGTAGCTTGGCCACCTTGCTATGGCTGCATGTGTTGGCCCGCAAGAGCATCGTTATTACCTGGGGCTACTACTTCCGCACTGGCATCGTCCTGACACTGCCCATTCTGCTTGCCACCCTGGCCGCTTTGGCAATCCGCCTGAGCTTCTGAACCGGAGAAATTTAATGAAAGTCTTGTTCATGTGCACCCACAACAGCTGCCGCAGCATATTGTCTGAAGCACTGTTCAATCACTTGGCGCCCGAGGTAATGGAAGCTGTGAGCTCGGGAAGTTTTCCAAGTGGCAAAGTCAATGCTCAAGCGTTGAAGACACTGGAAGCTGCCGGCATTCCTACCGAAGGCCTATCAAGCAAGGCTTCGGATGCATTTGAAAATTCGCCACCGGACATCGTCATTACAGTTTGTGATCGTGCGGCAGGCGAGGCTTGCCCGATTTTTTTCGGCCCTTCTCTCAAAGCTCATTGGGGCTTGGCTGATCCATCCGTCGCGACCGGTAGCGAAGCGGAGATCGAAGCCGCGTTCCAAGCGACGCTAGCCAAGATCGAGGAACGGGTTCGCGCATTCATAGCTCTGCCTGTAAGGCAAATGGGTGTGGATGACCTCAAAGCAGTGCTCGACCGCATCGGTACTCTCTAACCATTGGATCTAAGGAGATTGGAATGAACGACGTCTTGCCAAACATCCAGCCAGAGCTGGTCGATCTACCCTCGCTGGAGCAACTTCAGCCAAAGGAACCATCTGCTCACAAGCCGCGGATTCTGCTGCTCTACGGGTCTACCCGCGAACGTTCCTTCAGCCGGTTGATGGTGCAGGAGGCTTCTCGCCTGCTGGAACAATTCGGCGCCGAAACCCGAATCTTCGATCCATCGGGTTTGCCGTTACCGGACGATGCGCCGGACTCCCATGAGAAGGTCCGCGAGCTTCGTGAGCTTATGCAGTGGTCCGAGGGGCAGGTTTGGTGCTCCCCAGAACGTCATGGCTCTATGAGCGCGGTGTTCAAAGCACAAATTGACTGGGTACCGCTGGCGATGGGAGCTGTCCGTCCCACCCAAGGCAAGACATTGGCAGTACTGCAGGTCTGTGGTGGTTCGCAATCTTTCAACGTGGTGAACCAACTCCGGGTGCTGGGCCGCTGGATGCGTATGTTCACCATCCCCAACCAATCCTCGGTACCAAAGGCATTTCTGGAGTTTGACGACGCAGGTCGGATGAAACCGTCCTCCTATTACGACCGATTGGTTGATGTGATGGAGGAGCTGATGAAGTTCACGTTGCTTCTGCGAGATAGTCAAGACTACTTGGTTGATCGGTACTCCGAACGCAAGGAGTCGGCCGAGGCGCTTTCAAAGCGGGTCAACCAGCGTGCCATTTGAAGTCATCAGTATGTCGCACCCGTATTCGATGAAATTGTTACCGCACAAAGGCGGTGAGCTTCGCCACGCTTTTGAGCCTCTAGGTGTAGCCCCTTTTCGTCGGTGAGCTTGTAGGGCTTGTCCTTGGGCTTTGCGGTGCGGCATTGAGTATCGGTGAGCATGGGCTGATCTCCGAATTTCCATCGTACCCGGTTTTTAAAACCGGCTTCAGGCGTCATACCCGGTAGCGTACCCATCAACAACCCAGATCACAATGGAGGAGGATGGTGATCCCAAGACGCAAAAATCCCCGTATCAGCGAGTGATTACGGGGATTTTCAGTCTATCGAGTTCCGTGTAAATCCACGGTCATCGTTAGACGTTGAAGCGGAAGTGCATCACGTCGCCGTCTTTAACGATGTAGTCCTTGCCTTCCAGGCGCCATTTACCGGCTTCTTTGGTGCCGGCTTCGCCCTTGTACTGAATGAAGTCGTCGTAGGCAATAACTTCGGCGCGGATGAAGCCTTTTTCGAAGTCGGTGTGGATCACACCAGCGGCTTGTGGTGCGGTGGCACCGACGCGGACGGTCCAGGCGCGGACTTCTTCGACACCGGCGGTGAAGTAGGTCTGCAGATGCAGCATCTCGTAGCCGGCACGAATCACGCGGTTCAGGCCAGGCTCTTCGAGGCCCAGGGCTTCGAGGAACATGTCTTTCTCTTCACCGTCTTCCAGCTCGGCGATTTCGGCTTCGATCTTGTTGCAGACCGGAACCACCATGGCGCCTTCTTCTTCGGCGATGGCTTTGACGATGTCCAGCAGCGGATTGTTCTCGAAACCGTCTTCAGCGACGTTGGCGATGTACATGACCGGCTTGGTGGTCAGCAGGTGGAAGCCACGAATCACCGCTTTGTCGTCGGCGCCCATGTTCTTCATCAGCGTGCGCGCTGGCTTGCCGAGGGTGAAGTGAGCGATCAGTTGCTCCAGCAGGCCTTTCTGGACCACGGCGTCCTTGTCGCCACCCTTGGCGTTGCGGGCGACTTTCTGCAGTTGCTTCTCGCAGCTGTCGAGGTCGGCGAAGATCAGTTCCAGGTCGATAATCTCGATGTCGCGTTTCGGGTCGACGCTGTTGGAGACGTGAATCACGTTCTCGTCTTCGAAGCAGCGGACCACGTGAGCGATAGCATCGGTCTCGCGGATGTTGGCGAGGAATTTGTTGCCCAGGCCTTCACCTTTCGAGGCGCCGGCAACCAGGCCAGCAATATCGACGAACTCCATGGTGGTCGGCAGGATGCGCTTTGGATTGACGATGGCTGCCAGGGCTTCCAGACGCGGATCCGGCATCGGCACGATACCGGTGTTCGGCTCGATGGTGCAGAAGGGGAAGTTCTCGGCCGCGATCCCGGATTTGGTCAGGGCGTTGAATAGGGTGGACTTGCCGACGTTAGGCAGGCCGACGATGCCGCAATTGAATCCCATGGTGTATTCCCCGAGGAGTGAGTCAGGCCTTCTGGCTGTGCAGGTTTTTCATCGCGCGGTTCCATTCACCGGCGAGGATATCCGGCAGCACGCCGAGGGCAAAGTCGATGCTGGCATCGAGTTTTTCCTGTTCGGCGCGTGGCGCACGACCCAGGACGAAATTTGAAACCATACTGGCAACGCCCGGGTGGCCAATGCCAAGCCGCAAGCGGTGAAAGGTATTCTGATTGCCCAGTTGCGCGATGATGTCGCGCAACCCGTTGTGACCGCCATGGCCGCCGCCCTGTTTGAGCTTGGCAACGCCCGGAGGCAGATCGAGTTCGTCATGCGCCACCAGGATTTCTTCAGGCTTGATGCGGAAGAAGCCGGCAAGTGCCGCGACGGCCTGGCCGCTGCGGTTCATGTAGGTGGTGGGAATCAGCAGACGAACATCCTGACCCTGATGCGAATAGCGTCCGGTCAGGCCGAAATATTTGCGATCGGCCACAAGGTTGACACCCTGTGCGTGCGCGATGCGCTCAACAAAAAGGGCCCCTGCGTTATGCCGGGTCTGTTCGTATTCAGCGCCTGGATTTCCCAGGCCAACGATCAGTTTAATGGCAGTCACGATAGGGGCCCTTCCTTGAAGTGGTGGATAACATCGCCGCCATCAGGGCGTGCGGCGAAAGTGGACGACAAGTGCTCATTTACCATTATGTAAACTCCGCGTTCTCGCCCGCTTTCTCGCTACGCTCTAGTCCGCGATGTTTCCGGTCACTCCGGCGAACAGAGTGAAATTACTCTGCTGCGCCTTCTTCAGTAGCTTCTGGAGCAACACGTGGAGCGTGGACGTTGGCAACAGCCTTGTCATCGCCGTGTGCCAGAGCAACAAACTCAACGCCTTTAGGGGCTTTGAGGTCGGACAGGTGAATGATCGAACCGACTTCGGCGTTAGCCAGGTCGACTTCGATGAATTCAGGCAGGTCTTTTGGCAGGCAGGTCACTTCGATTTCAGCAACAACGTGCGAAACTTCGCCGCCTTTCTTGATCGGAGCTTCTTCACCAACAAAGTGTACAGGCACGATAGCGGTCAGTTTCTGGCCAGCTACAACGCGTACGAAGTCAGCGTGCAACACGTGGCCTTTGGCCGGGTGACGCTGCAGAGCTTTGATGATTACGTTTTGCTTGGTGCCGCCAACGTTCAGCTCGATGATGTGGCTGTAAGCCGCTTCGTTTTCGAGCAGTTTGGCAACTTCTTTAGCCAGCATGCTGATGGATTCAGGGGCTTTGTCGCCACCGTAAACTACAGCTGGAACCAGGCTTGCGAGACGACGCAGGCGGCGGCTCGCACCTTTCCCCAGGTCGGAACGCACTTCAGCATTCAGAGTAAAATCGTTCATGTTGTATCTCCAAAATAACCACATTCGCCCCAGCGTTTGCGACCAGCGCTTAAAGGCGATATGGGCAAAAAAGCCCCGCCCCGACAGGAATGCCGGGGCGGGGCGCTTTTCGTCAACGAGATGTAATGAGAAGGGCAGGGCCCTTAACGGAACATCGCGCTGATCGATTCTTCGTTGCTGATGCGGCGAACCGCCTCGGCAACTACCGGTGCGATATCCAGTTGACGGATACGTGCACAGGCTTGTGCTGCAGCGGACAGCGGGATGGTGTTTGTTACCACCAACTCGTCCAGCACGGAATTTTCAATGTTTTCGATCGCCCGACCCGACAGCACAGGGTGCGTGCAGTAGGCGAAAACCTTGGCAGCGCCATGCTCTTTCAGGGCCTTGGCCGCGTGGCACAGAGTGCCGGCGGTATCGACCATGTCGTCGACCAGAATACAGGTACGCCCTTCGACATCACCGATGATATGCATCACTTCAGAGTGATTGGCTTTCTCACGGCGTTTGTCGATGATCCCGAGATCCACGCCCAGGGATTTGGCAACAGCCCGTGCACGCACGACGCCACCAATGTCCGGGGACACGATCATCAGGTTTTCGAAGCGCTGATCTTCAATGTCATCCACCAGTACCGGGGAGCCGTAGATGTTATCTACCGGAATATCGAAGAAGCCCTGAATCTGGTCAGCATGCAGATCAACCGTGAGAACACGGTCGATGCCGACTACGGTAAGCATGTCAGCAACGACTTTCGCGCTGATAGCCACACGTGCGGAACGCGGACGGCGATCCTGACGGGCATAACCAAAGTAAGGAATAACAGCAGTGATACGAGTAGCCGAGGAGCGGCGGAAGGCATCAGCCATCACTACCAGTTCCATCAGGTTATCGTTGGTCGGAGCGCAAGTCGGCTGAATAATGAAAACGTCTTTACCGCGAACGTTTTCATTGATCTCGGCAGTAATTTCGCCGTCGGAGAACTTACCGACAGAGATGTCACCGAGAGGGATATGCAGCTGACGTACAACACGCCGAGCCAGATCGGGGTTAGCGTTCCCCGTAAAGACCATCATCTTGGACACGCGCAGTACCTGAAGGCTGAGGGTAACCTGGATGAGTATAGGAAAATGGCAGGGGCGGCTGGATTCGAACCAACGCATGGCAGGATCAAAACCTGCTGCCTTACCGCTTGGCGACGCCCCTGTATCTGTTGCAACGAGTACCCAGTACTCGATTCCTTTTAGAGCAGACTTTGCAGCTTGCGATGCAACATCGAAATGTTGCTTCCTTTTGCTACAAACCCTGTAAGGGTCTCTGTCAGAAGGGCCGAGACTTTATCAGCTTCAGCTTTGCTTGGGAAGCCCCCAAACACACAACTTCCAGTTCCGGTGAGTTTTGCTTCGGTAAATTTACCTAACAAATTCAATGCGTTACGTACATCTGGATAACGCCTTGCTACCACCGGCAAGCAGTCATTTCGACTGTTTCCCTTGGGAACGGGGCGCACTTTAATGGGAGGAGTGTTACGTGTCAACAGTGGATCTGAAAAAATTTCTGCTGTACTTACAGATACTTGCGGCACCAGCACGAGATACCACGGTTCTTCGGGCTCTACAGGGGTGAGTTTCTCCCCCACACCCTCGGCGAAAGCCGCGTGTCCACGCACGAAAACCGGGACGTCGGCGCCAAGCGTAAGGCCCAGCGCAGCCAGCCGATCCTCATCCCAACCCAGTTGCCAAAGATGATTGAGGCCCAGCAATGTGGTCGCCGCATTCGAACTGCCGCCACCGATTCCACCGCCCATGGGCAGGATTTTTTCGATCCAGATGTCGATACCCAGTGAGCAACCGGATTGTTCCTGAAGCTTTTTTGCGGCTTTGACGATCAGGTTGCTGTCGTGAGGGACGTCGGCGAATTCGGTGTGCAGCCGAATCACGCCATCGTCGCGAACGGCAAAGGTGATTTCATCGCCGTAATCGAGGAACTGAAAAATCGTCTGCAACTCGTGGTAACCGTCTTCACGGCGGCCGAGGATGTGCAGCATCAGGTTGAGCTTGGCGGGCGAGGGCAGTGTCAGGCGTGGCGCAGTCATGTTCACTGCCCCAGTTTGCGTGGCTGCCATTCCTTGATCACCAGCGTGACATCAAGGTCGGTGCCGTGCAGTTTGATCCGGTCGGGCAGCCAGTAGCCGTTTTGCTCGGCATAACTCAGGTACTCAACCTTCCAGCCATCCTGTTCGAGATTGGCCAGGCGGCTGTCGGCGTCGAGGGTCAGGCGACTTTTGCTGTCCGGGGCCGGGAGCCCGCGAACCCACCATGCCAAATGCGATACCGGCAATTTCCAGCCCAGTTGTTCTTCAACCAGGGCTTCTGGGGTCTGAGCGTCATAGCGGCCCTGATTGGCCACTTCCAGCGAGACTTTGCCCGGGCGACCGGTCAAGCGGGCTGCACCACGACCCAGCGGGCCGGAGAGGCGGATGTCGTAGTAATCCTGGCGTTGCAGCCAGAACAACGTGCCGCTACCCGAATCTTTTGGTGCGCGGATGCCGATTTTGCCGTTGATCTGCCAGCCGTCGAGGCCAGTCAGTTGCTGTTTGTGCTCGCGCCATTGGGCCTTGTTGCCTTGACCCTGGACCGATTCGCGGGCAACGAAGCCCGCGCAACCGGCGAGCAGGGCGATGAAGCTGAAAACGATGATGTGGCGCAAAAACATAACTTAAAGAGTCTCTGATCCGGTCAGGCGCTTGATGGTGCCGCGCAGGGTAGGGCTGTCGGGCTGTTCCTTGAGGAACTTGCTCCAGATTTGCTTGGCTTCGCGTTGTTTGCCGTTGGCCCACAGGACTTCGCCCAGGTGAGCGGCGACTTCCTGATCGGGGAAGCGCTCCAGCGCCTGGCGCAAATACCGCTCGGCTTCATCGAGGTTACCCAGGCGGAAATTGACCCATCCGAGGCTGTCGAGGACTGCCGGGTCTTCCGGGTTGATCTGGTGCGCCTGTTCGATCAAGGCCTTGGCTTCGGTGTAGCGCGTGGTGCGGTCGGACAAGGTGTAGCCGAGAGCGTTCAACGCCATTGCATTGTTCGGGTCACGCTTGATGATCAATCGCAGATCTTTTTCCATCTGCGCCAGGTCATTGCGTTTTTCTGCCAGCATGGCCCGGGTATACAGCAGATTCAGATCGTCGGGGTATTGCTGCAGCGCTTGCTGCAAGACTTTCCAGGCCTTGTCGCCCTGTTTGTTGGCAGACAAGGTTTCGGCTTCGATCAGATACAACTGGATCGCGTAATCGGGTTGCTCGCCGCGCTCGGCTGCCAGACGGCTTTGGGCTTCGGCGGTCTTGCCGTTGCTCATCAGAATATCGGCCTGACGCAATTGCGCCGGCAGGTAATCGTTGCCCGCCCCGACCTGAGCGTATTCGATCAATGCGCCCTGCGGGTCGTTACGCTCTTCAGCAATGCGCCCCAGGTTCAGGTGTGCCGAGTCGACATGGCTTTCCCGAGCGATCAAATCTTCCAGATAACCTTTGGCCTCGTCCCACGCCTTGGCTTCCAGGCAGACCAGGGCCAGGGAGTAACGCAGTTCGTCGTCTTCGGGGTATTGCTGCACCAGGCTCGAGAACTCGGCCTTGGCATCTTCCATGCGGTCCTGCTCAACCAGCATGCGCGCATAGGTCAGGCGCAGGCGTTTGTCGTCCGGGTATTTCTTGATGCTTTTTTGCAGCAGCGGCAGGGCTTCATCACCACGGTTGAGCCCTTGCAGCAGGCGCGCGCGCAGCAGGATCGGCGCTATTTCGCCCTCTTCCGGCGGGTTGTCTTCGAGCAGGGTCAGGGCACCTTTGGTATCGCCGTCCTGTTGCATCAGCAAGGCCTTGCCGAAAATCAGCTGGTTGTTGTGCGGATGGCGCTGCAACAAGCGGTCAAAACCTTTCATCAGGCCGTTGCGCGTGTCCTGGTCGGTATCGGCCGCGGACAGGGCGAGGAAGTCGAAATGCGTGTCGCCTTTGCCTTGCAGGACTTTCTCCATATAGACCATGGAGTCGTCATAACGCCCTGCGCGGGCAAGTTGCACGGCAGCCGCCCGTTGCGCCTCGAGATCGTCCGGGGCGTTTTTCGCCCAGACCAGTGCGGTGTCGAGGGCAGCCTGATCGGCACCCAGATACTCGGCAATGCGAAATGCCCGCTCGGAGATGCCCGGATCCTGGGTATTGATGGCCTGGGTCACGTAGTTGTCCAGGGCAATGTCGTAACGATTGCGCTGGCCAGCCAGTTCGGCGCTCAACAGGCTGAAGACGGTTTCTTCACTGAACGAGCTGTAAACCTTGGGCTTTTCAGGAACCGGAGTGCTGTCTTCGACCGGCGGCGTACCGTCCGACGAAACGGGTGCCAAGGCCTGGCAGCCGCTGAGGAAGACAAAAGCGAGGAGCAACGCGGAAGATCTATTCATATAGGAAAAGGACGACTAACCTGCGGTCGGATCATCATGACACAAGCCTTCAGCCAAACATAACCGCCCGGCCAATTTACCCGCGCGGGCAATCCCCGCAGGCCCGGCGCCCTTGTAAACGAGAACGGATCGCAGCCTTTGGCAGTTCTTACAGGAGCGATAGATATCGAGTGGTTGTTCTGGCTCTGTCGAAGTAGGACAATTGTCGGCTTCACGTCACCATCAGCGACCTTGAATGGCCTTCCTTGCACTCGGTATTAACCACAAGACTGCTTCAGTAGACGTCCGCGAGCGCGTGGCCTTTACCCCTGAGCAGCTGGTTGAGGCCTTGCAGCAGCTCTGCCGACTCACCGACAGCCGCGAAGCTGCGATCCTCTCCACCTGCAATCGCAGTGAACTGTATATAGAACAGGATCACCTTTCGGCTGACATCATATTGCGCTGGCTGGCCGATTATCATCATTTGAGCCTCGATGAGCTGCGCGCGAGCGCTTATGTGCACGAAGATGATGCGGCAGTTCGTCACATGATGCGGGTTGCCTCCGGGCTCGATTCGCTGGTGTTGGGTGAGCCGCAGATTCTCGGTCAGATGAAATCGGCCTACGCTGTCGCTCGCGAGGCCGGCACCATCGGTCCGCTGCTCGGAAGGTTGTTCCAGGCCACGTTCAATGCGGCCAAACAGGTGCGGACCGACACCGCCATCGGCGAAAACCCGGTATCCGTGGCGTTTGCCGCGGTCAGCCTGGCGAAACAGATTTTCAGTGATTTGCAACGCAGCCAGGCTTTGTTGATTGGCGCCGGCGAGACCATCACCCTGGTCGCCCGCCATCTGCATGAGCTGGGTGTGAAGCGAATCGTGGTCGCCAACCGCACCCTGGAGCGCGCGAGCATTCTGGCCGAACAGTTCGGCGCCCACGCAGTGCTGCTCTCAGACATCCCGGCAGAACTGGTGCGCAGCGACATCGTCATCAGTTCCACCGCCAGCCAGTTGCCGATTCTCGGTAAAGGCGCGGTTGAAAGTGCCTTGAAATTGCGCAAGCACAAGCCGATTTTCATGGTGGATATCGCCGTCCCTCGGGATATCGAACCGGAAGTCGGCGAGTTGGACGACGTATACCTATATAGCGTCGACGATCTCCACGAAGTGGTCGCCGAAAACCTCAAGAGCCGTCAGGGCGCAGCCCAGGCCGCCGAAGAGATGGTGTCGATCGGTGCCGAAGATTTCATGGTTCGCCTGCGCGAACTGGCGGCGGTGGATGTGCTCAAGGCCTATCGTCAACAAAGCGAACGCATGCGCGACGAAGAATTGCAGAAAGCCCAGCGCATGCTCGCCAATGGCAGCAGCGCCGAAGACGTGCTGGTGCAACTGGCCCGCGGCCTGACCAACAAACTCTTGCATGCTCCGAGCGTGCAATTGAAAAAGCTCTCTGCCGAAGGCCGCCTCGATGCGCTGGCCATGGCCCAGGAACTCTTTGCCCTCGGTGAGGGCTCATCGGATAGCTTTTCGGATAAAAAACCGCAATGAAAGCGTCACTGCTCAATAAGCTGGACATCCTCCAGGACCGTTTCGAGGAATTGACCGCCCTGCTTGGCGACGGCGAGGTCATTTCCGATCAAAACAAGTTCCGCACCTATTCCAAGGAATACGCGGAAGTCGAGCCGATCGTTGGCACCTATAAACAGCTGCTTAAAGTGCAGGGCGACCTCGAAGGGGCTCAGGCGCTGCTCAAGGACAGCGACCCGGACATGCGCGAAATGGCCGTGGAAGAAGTCCGCGAAGCCAAAGAGCAACTGATCGAAATCGAAGCTCAACTGCAACGCATGCTGCTGCCCAAAGATCCCAACGACGGGCGCAACGTATTCCTCGAGATCCGTGCCGGCACCGGCGGTGACGAAGCCGCGATTTTCTCCGGCGATCTGTTCCGCATGTATTCGCGTTACGCCGAGCGGCGTGGCTGGCGGGTAGAGATTCTCTCGGAGAACGAAGGTGAACACGGCGGCTATAAAGAAGTCATTGCCCGGGTCGAAGGCGAGAACGTTTACGGTAAGCTGAAGTTCGAGTCCGGTGCGCACCGTGTACAGCGGGTTCCGGCCACTGAATCCCAGGGCCGCATCCACACCTCGGCCTGCACCGTGGCCGTGTTGCCCGAGCCGGACGAGCAGGAAGCGATCGAGATCAATCCGGCGGATCTGCGGGTCGACACCTATCGCTCCTCCGGTGCCGGTGGTCAGCACGTCAACAAGACCGACTCGGCGATTCGTATCACGCACTTGCCGTCCGGCATTGTCGTCGAGTGCCAGGAAGAACGTTCCCAGCACAAGAACCGCGCCCGGGCGATGTCCTGGCTGTCGGCCAAGCTTAACGACCAACAGACCAGCGCCGCCGCGAACGCAATCGCTAGCGAGCGTAAGTTGCTGGTAGGTTCCGGTGACCGCTCCGAGCGTATTCGCACCTATAACTTTGCCCAAGGCCGGGTCACCGACCACCGGGTCAATCTGACGCTGTATTCGCTCGACGAAATTCTCGCCGGTGGCGTGGATGCGGTGATCGAACCGCTGCTGGCCGAATTCCAGGCCGACCAATTGGCAGCGATAGGTGAGTAAATGACGATCATTGCCAGTTTGTTGCGCGCCGCTGATTTGCCCGACTCGCCCACCGCGCGTCTGGATGCCGAATTGCTGCTGGCGGCTGCCTTGGGCAAGTCCCGCAGTTTTCTGCACACCTGGCCTGAACGTATCGTCCCGAGCGAAGCGGCACTGAAGTTTGCCGAGTACCTGCAGCGCCGCCGTAGCGGTGAGCCGGTGGCCTACATTCTGGGGCAGCAAGGCTTCTGGAAACTCGATCTGGAAGTCGCACCTCACACGCTGATTCCACGTCCCGACACCGAATTGCTGGTAGAGACCGCGCTGGAACTGTTGCCGGCCACACAGGCCTTGGTGCTCGATTTGGGCACCGGCAGTGGCGCCATCGCCCTGGCCCTGGCCAGCGAACGTCCGGCCTGGAAAGTCACCGCCGTGGATCGCGTGCTGGAAGCCGTGGCCCTGGCCGAGCGCAATCGCCAGCGGCTGCACCTGAACAACGCCACGGTGCTGAGTAGCCATTGGTTCAGCGCTTTGGAAGGCCAACGCTTTCAATTGATCATCAGCAATCCACCCTACATTGCTTCGACCGATCCGCATCTGGCGGAGGGCGACGTGCGCTTCGAGCCAGCCAGTGCCTTGGTGGCCGGCGTCGATGGGCTCGACGATTTGCGTCTGATCGTCGATCAGGCACCGGATCATCTTGAGGTGGGTGGCTGGTTGATGCTCGAACATGGTTACGATCAAGCCGAGGCCGTGCGCGATTTGCTGCTGACCCGCGGCTTTGAAGAGGTCCACAGCCGCACCGATCTGGGCGGTCACGAACGCATCAGTCTGGGGCGCTTGCCGTGCTGAATGATCAGGAATTACTGCGCTATAGCCGGCAGATTCTGCTGCAACACGTCGACATCGACGGTCAGTTACGGCTCAAAGAAAGCCGCGTGCTGATTGTCGGCCTCGGCGGTCTCGGATCACCGGTTGCGCTGTATCTGGCGGCGGCCGGTATCGGTGAGTTGCATCTGGCGGACTTCGACACGGTCGACCTGACCAATCTACAACGCCAGATCGTTCACGACACCGACAGCGTCGGCCTGAGCAAGGTCGATTCGGCGATCCGTCGCCTGACCGCGATCAATCCCGAGATTCAGCTGATTGCCCATCGCTCCGCCCTGGATGAAGATTCCCTGGCGGCAGCAGTTGCGGCGGTGGATCTGGTGCTGGACTGTTCCGATAATTTTTCCACCCGCGAAGCGGTCAACGCCGCGTGTGTGGCTGCGCGCAAACCGCTGGTCAGCGGCGCGGCGATTCGGCTGGAAGGGCAATTGTCGGTCTTCGACCCTCGTCGTCCGGAAAGCCCGTGCTACCACTGTTTATACGGGCACGGCAGCGAAGCCGAGCTGACCTGCAGCGAGGCCGGTGTACTCGGTCCGTTGGTGGGCCTGGTCGGTAGCCTGCAAGCCCTCGAAGCGCTGAAATTGCTGGTGGGGTTCGGTGAACCGCTGGTGGGGCGTTTGTTATTGATCGATGCCTTGGGCACTCGCTTCCGTGAATTGCGGGTCAAGCGTGATCCGGGTTGCAGCGTCTGCGGGTCAAGCCATGCGTGAAGCGCCGATTGGAGTGTTCGATTCCGGCGTCGGAGGGCTGTCGGTACTGGCCGAGATTCAGCAGTTGCTGCCCAACGAATCTCTGTTGTACCTCGGCGATTGCGGGAATATTCCCTACGGTGAGAAATCCCCGGCATTCATCAGTCAGCGTTGCAGTGTCATGGCGCAGTTCTTTCAGCAGCAGGGCGCCAAGGCGCTGGTGCTCGCTTGCAACACCGCGACCGTCGCGGGAGTTGCGGACTTGCGGCGCGATTTCCCCGAGTGGCCCATCGTCGGCATGGAGCCCGCGGTCAAACCGGCAGCAGCGGCGACGCGCAGCGGTGTAGTTGGCGTACTCGCCACCACCGGCACTTTACAGAGTGCCAAGTTCGCCGCCTTGCTCGACCGTTTCGCCGCCGATGTGCGAGTCATCACCCAGCCATGCCCAGGGTTGGTGGAGCTGATTGAAAATGGCGATTTGCACAGCGAGGCATTGCGTCAGTTGCTGCAAGGGTATGTCGATCCGCTGCTGGCTGCAGGTGCAGACACGATCATTCTTGGCTGCACGCATTATCCCTTTCTAAAGCCACTGCTTAAGCAGATGATCCCCCAGAACATCAGCCTGATCGATACCGGTGCCGCTGTGGCACGGCAGCTTCAACGATTGTTGGCCGAGCGTGAGTTGCTGGCCGAGGGACCTGCTCGCGCTGCCCGGTTCTGGACGAGTGCGGATCCGGAACATTTCAGGAATATCTTGCCGGTTTTATGGCATTCGACGGGTGTTGTGCAAAGCTTCGACTTGTAGATAAAAAAGAGATGACACGAATAATTGAGCTGAACTTCTGATCAAGCTTCAACTTCTATAGCTTTGTCTGTTGGGCAGCATAAAAACCATACTAAATTGTTCGGAAAAGGATGTTTCTAATGAAGCGACTATTCTGCTTGGCCGCGATTGCGACCGCATTGATGGGGCACAGTTTTACCGCACAGGCAGCAGGGGTGGAATTCGGGGTCGGCCAGACCAGCGATTCGACCATGACCTACCGATTGGGGATGCAATTCGATTGGGACAAAAGCTGGCTTCAGAGTGACATCGGTCGCTTGACCGGCTACTGGAGCGGCGCTTACACCTATTGGGAGGGCGATGAAACGTCGAGCAATCACAGTTTGTCATTCTCGCCGGTGCTGGTGTATGAGTTTGCCGGTCAGACCATCAAACCCTATGTTGAGGCGGGTATCGGTATCGCGGTGTTTGCCAACACCGAAGTCGAAGACAACAAACTTGGCGGGGCCTTTCAGTTCGAAGACCGTTTCGGGTTTGGTCTGCGCTTTACCGGCGGACATGAAGTGGGGATTCGCGCCACGCACTATTCCAATGGCGGGATCAGCAGCCCGAACGATGGCGTAGAGAGTTACTCGCTGCATTACACGATGCCGTTGTAAGCCAGCGATGTCTTAAATTTGGGAGCGGACTGTGGCGAGGGGGCTTGCCCCCGTTCGGCTGCGAAGCAGTCGTAAATCCTTTACATGCGTTTAACTTTGAAATGCCGGGGTCGCTTCGCAACCCAACGGGGGCAAGCCCCCTCGCCACCGCTCGCTCCCACATTGGTATCGGGTGATCTGGCCGTCACCGATACGCCGTCGCAATCCCCTGGCGTTCGGTGATGCATTCCGGTGCGCCCATTTCGAACTCCCGGCAGATCAGCGGACGTTTTTCGTAGATGGTGCACATCATGCTGTTGCGATCCAGCGCGGCGCACCAGCCGTCATCCAGTCGCAGCATGACTTCCCCGCCCCAATCATCGGTATCGATAAAACGCTCGGGCACGCCGGTGTCGGTGATCAACATGACTTCAAGCTGGCAACAGCAGGCCGCGCAGGTTGAGCAGGTGACCGCAGGTTCGGCGATTTGCGTGTGGGGAATGGTTTTCATGGCACGCAGTGTAAGGCAGTGAGCCCACGCTGTGTGAAAGGCCTGACGGACGCTCAGGCTTCACGGCAGATCCTCGATCGGCGGATTGTTTCGCTCCCTGCGCTTGCCTATTTCCAGTCCCGTCTGGCCGGGCTTTTGCGGCAGAGGCCAAAGGACAGGCATGAGCAGTTCCGGTAAGGAGAGCTCCAGTGGACGATGCTTGAGCATGTCGAAGAGGTATCGCGCAGCTTTGTCCGCCGACCAGTCGAGGTGTGTCGAGAGGTCGTTGTTCAGAGGTGTATCGATAACCCCAGGACTGACCACGGTCATTTCGATGTTTTCCGGCTCCACGTCGATGCGCAAGGACTCGAAAAGATGACGCAACCCGGGCTTTGAATCGCCATAGGCTTCGGTCCGTGGCAGGGGCAGATAGGTCACCGAGCTGGCCATGCCCACCAGATGCGGTGCAGTGCCCGCCTGCAGCAGGGGCCGGGCGGCTTCGATGCAATAGCTGCTGGCAAGCAGGTTGGTACGCACGATGTGCTCGATAATTGACGAGTCGAACTGATGGGCGTCGACGTATTCGCAGGTGCCCGCGTTGAGGATCATGGTGTCCAGAGAACCCCATTCGTTGGCAATCTGCTCGCCGATTTCGCGCACCTGTTGGCCGTTGGTCAAATCACCCGCGACCACCAGCACTTGTCCGGGATAACGCTGAGACAGGGCTTTCAATGGCGCCAATGAGCGGGAGCTGATGGCCAGATGGGCACCGGCTTTCAGTATTTCTTCGGCCAGCGCGGCACCAATACCGTTGCTGGCACCGGTCAACCAGTATCGCCTTGGAGGTGTGCGACTCATCCCAATTCCCTTTTTAACCAGATAATTTCCCGGCTCAACACCGTATTTATAACGCAATGCGGCGGCATTAACTTAATTCCGGTGGTGATAAACCCTGTCGGGATGGCAGGTTTTTGAACGCGGCCAGGGCCCGTTCGCGGGAAGTGCTCAGGTTGACGATAGGCGATGGATAATCCGTTACACCGAATAATCCATCGAGTCTCGCGGGATTGTGCAGGTCTTTTTTGCTCATTTCATTGATCTGCGGCAACCAATGCTTGATGAAAACCCCGTCGGCGTCGAATTTTTCCGACTGGCTCAGTGGGTTGAAAATCCGGAAGTAGGGCGCCGAATCGGTGCCGGTGGACGAACTCCACTGCCAGCCACCGTTGTTCGCCGCCAGATCGCCGTCAATCAGATGCCGCATGAAGAAACGCTCGCCTTCACGCCAGTCGATCAGCAGGTTTTTGGTCAGGAACATTGCCACGATCATGCGCAAACGGTTGTGCATCCAGCCGGTCTCCAGCAATTGGCGCATGGCGGCATCAATGATCGGCAGGCCGGTACGGCCTTGTTGCCAGGCCTTGAGGTCTTCCGGGGCGTCACGCCAGGCGAGGGCTTCGGTTTCCGGGCGAAAGGCGCGGTGCCGAGAGACCCGTGGGTAGCCCACCAAAATGTGTTTGTAGAATTCGCGCCACAGCAACTCGTTGATCCAGGTGACCGCACCGACCTTGCCGCCTTCGAACTCCCCCTGATTGCTTCGCAACGCGGCGTGCAAACACTGGCGCGGGGAGATGACCCCAGCGGTGAGATAGGCCGAGAGTTGGCTGGTGCCGGGTTTTGCCGGGAAATCGCGCTCGCTGTGGTAATAGTCGATCTGCGCGTCGGTAAAGGTCTCGAGGCGGCGTCGGGCCTCGGCTTCGCCGGCCGGCCAGAGAGCACGCAAACTGTCGCTGGGCGTGTCGAAACCCTCGACACGAGAGGGCGGTTCGTCGCTGGCGATACCCAGTGACGCCTGAATGGCGGGGGCGGTAACCAATCTCGGCAATGATGCGTGCAAACGTTCGTAGCAGACCTTGCGGAACTGGCTGAAGACCTGGAAATAGGTACCGGTTCTGGACATCACGGTGCCAGGCTTGAACAGCAGTTGATCGAGGTAGCTGTAAAAGTCGATGCCCTGGGCTTTCAGGGCTTGGGCCACCGCAGCATCACGACGGGTTTCATGAATGCCGTATTCCTCGTTGACGTGCACTGCGTCGATCTTCAATTGCTGGCACAACTCGAGCAGGACTTTCGGTGCCTCATCCCAACGGGACGCCTTGCGAATCAGCAGCGGGATGTTCAGGGCGCCCAGCGCATGGCGTAATTCGCTCAGGTTGCGCAGCCAGAAATCCACTTTGCACGGCGCATCGTCATGCGCCAGCCATTGCTGCGGACTCAGCAAATACACAGCCACACTCGAGCCGCGCGCTGCGGCGGCCGAGAGGGCGGTGTTGTCATGTAGACGCAAGTCGCTGCGCAGCCAGATCAATTGCATGGTGGTATCCGCGCGATCCATTAAAAATCCGATTTAAATGAGCCCACGCTGAATCAGGCCCTGATGGGCCGACAACGGGTCTTCGGCCAGGGACAAGTCAGCGATGGCGGCGGTTCTTGCGGATAACTCGGTGTGGTGAATACGCACCGTTGATCCGGCAATCATTTTTGGGCAGCTGACGCCATTCAAAAGTTTCGTCAGCTGCGAAAGATTCATGGCTTTGCTGGAATACAGCAGTACGCCGCGGGCTTGCAGGTGATCGACCGCCAGCGCAAGTTCGCCAGCGGGGAGCGGCCAGTCGAAGACTTCCACCGGGCAATCGACGCTGCTGATCAGCCAGGCGGTGAGCCACAGATAAGGCTCCAGCGGCAGGTCCGAGTGATTGATCAGCAGCAGCGGCGCGGTGCGTAACTGACGATTGTTATGGTAGATCCTCGCGCCGAATTTGCTGCGCAACCAGGAATAAACAAACACCCGCTCCATCTGCGCGCCGAACTGGCCTTGCCAGCGTTGTTCCAGTTCCGCCAGCAACGGCATCAACAATTTTTCACACAAGGTGCGTGGCGGATACAGCGCCATCGCCTGATTCACCGTGTCATCGAGGGTGCGTTCGGCCAGCTGAGTGACCGCTTGCAGCAGTGTCTGGCGCAGCACCAGCCAATCGTTCCCGATGGGATCGGTAAGCCCCTGAGGCGTGTCGAGCAGTTGTTTGACCTGGCTGACAGCCACGCCGCGATTGAGCCAGGTGAGGATCGTCAGGATCCGTTGAACGTGTTCGGCACAGAACAGCCGATGTCCCTTGGGCGTACGCTGGGGCACGATCAACCCATAGCGCCGTTCCCAGGCGCGTAAGGTGACGGCATTGACCCCGGTCTGCCGGGCCACTTCACGAATAGGCAGCCAACCAGCGTCCAAGGCCTTCTTGAAGTCGCTGCCAAGGTCTTCGCTGGCGCTGGTGTCCGGTGGATTTTTCATTAAATCGCGTTTCGCAGGCTGAGGTTTTCCGGGTGCGGTTGCAGGTAAACCTGTTGCGCAATATATGGATCCGGGTGTTGGCGAAAGTAGTGTTTGAGCAGCGTCAATGGCACCACCAGCGGCACGATTCCCTGGCGATACTGGCCGATGACGTGCTGCACTTCCTGTTTGTCTTCAGGGCTGATGACTTGTTTGAGATAGCCGCTGAGGTGCTGCAGCACGTTGGTATGGGTGCGGCGTGTGGCGCATTTTTTCAGGGCCACCATCAGCTCGCTGAAATAGCGCGGGCCGAGTTCTTCGAGATCGGACTGGCCCATGTTGCCCAGCAAGTTGCCCAGGGTTTTGTATTGCACCGGGTTGTGGGCCATCAACAGGTATTTGTAGCGCGAGTGAAAGTCAGTAAGGCTGCGCCGGGTCAGGCCTGTGTGCAGCAACTGCTGCCAGGCGCTGTAGGCGAACACGCGGGTGAGGAAGTTTTCCCGCAGCACCGGGTCGTTGAGGCGGCCGTCTTCTTCCACCGGTAGATCAGGATGCAACGCACAGAAGGCTTGGGCGTAGATGCCACGGCTACCGCCGTCCACTGGCGCGCCATTGTCGTGGTAGACCTTGACCCGTTCCAGCCCGCACGAAGGGGATTTCTGCATGAAGATATAGCCGCAGATGTCGCCCAACTCCATCGCCATTTTTTGACCGTACTCGGCCAGCGGTCGGGTGACGTTGATCTCCGGATGGATCGTGCCGACAGCCTCCGGATGTGCAGGGTTGCCGACCAGCCGGATTGGTTGGCGAGGGATACCCAGGCCAATGGCGACTTCCGGGCACACCGGGACGAAATCGAAATAATCGATGAGGGTAATGCTGCACAGCCGCGATGCTTTGTGCCCGCCGTTGAAACGCACTTCGGCTCCCATCAGGCAGGCGCTGATGGCGATTTTGGGTTTCATGGCTGTAGGGGGCATCGGAGCGCCTCGAATCCAGATCTGTACAGATAATTAGGTCTGTACAACATGACTTCATCATAGATTCAAAGGTGTACAAGTCAAATTTTTTGTATAGGTTTTTGCGGGGCTGCTGCCCATGTCGACAGCAGCGATGGGCAGGACTTGATTCAATTCACTGCAGGTGTTCATGCAGCCGGCGGGCTGCTTCCTGACCACTGAGCCAGGCACCTTCGACACGGCCAGACAGGCACCAGTCACCGCACACATACAGGCCCAGATCGGCATCGGCCAGGGCACCCCATTCATGGCTGCTGGCCGGCCGGGCATACAGCCAGCGGTGAGCGAGACTGAAAGTCGGAGCAGGCATGGCGTCGTGCAGCAGTTCGGCAAAGGCTCCGTGCAATTGCTCGATCACCGCTTCCTTGGGCAGGTCGATATGCTGCCGGCTCCAGGGACTGGTGGCGTGCAGCACCCAGGTGTCGAGGGTGGTGTCGCGTCCCGGCTTGCTGCGGTTGCGCGCCAGCCAGTCGAGAGGACTGTCCTGCACGAAGCAACCTTCGATGGCGGTTTCCAGTGGCGTGTCGAACGCCAGCGCGACGGCCCAGGTGGGTTCCATTTTTACCCCGGCAGCGGCCCCGGCGAGTTTCGGCGCGGCCGCCAGCAGTGCGGTCGCCTGAGGGGCGGGCGTGGCGATGACGACATGGCTGAACGGACCGTGAGTGAAACCCTCGGCGTCTTGCAGGTGCCAGTGTTCTTCACCGCGATAGACCTCGGTGATGCGGCAAGCGAAATGCACTTCCAGATCACCGAGCAGGCCGCGCGTGATCGCGCTCATGCGTGGTGTGCCGACCCAGCGTGTCTGTTCGTCCGGCGAAGGCCTGAGCTGGCCGCCGTGAAAGGTATAGAGCTGCGGCGTCCATACGGCGACCCAGCCGTTGGCTTGCCAGCGCTGGACTTCGGTGACGAAGCGGCGGTCGCGGGCAGTGAAATATTGCGCGCCCATGTCCAGAGCACCCGCATCGCTGCGCTTGCTCGACATGCGTCCGCCACTGCCGCGGCTTTTATCGAAAAGTTGAACGACATGCCCGGCCTCCGTAAGGGCCTGGGCGGCTGAGAGTCCGGCGATGCCGGTGCCGATGATTGCGATAGGTACAGTCATAGGGGCCTCGTTTACCTTTCTGTACAGACTACGCCGTGGTTCAAACCTGTACAATATTGTTTTTTGGTATAACTTTTAGCGTTCTCGTTCTGACAGCTTGGCCTATTGTTAAGCACAGAGCCTGCCCGATACCAAAGATCCCTGCTTATAAAAATAGACTAGTGATCAGGGTAAAACGCCACGCGAGGAAGATGTCATGCACATATTGCTGACCGGCGGTACTGGTTTGATAGGACGTCAACTCTGCCAACACTGGTTGAGCCAGGGACATCGCCTGACGATCTGGAGTCGCACGCCTGCCAAAGTCGCCAAAGTCTGTGGCACTCAGGTTCGTGGAATCGCACGGCTTGAGGACTTGGGTCAAGAACCGGTGGATGCCATTATCAACCTCGCGGGGGCACCGATTGCCGATCGGCTCTGGACTCATAAACGCAAAGCGTTGTTGTGGAGCAGCCGGATTACCCTGACCGAAACCCTATTGACCTGGCTCGAAAGCCGCGAGCAGAAACCGCAGGTATTGATTTCTGGCTCCGCGATCGGTTGGTACGGCGACGGTGGTGAGCGGGAGTTGACTGAAGAATCTCCACCGGTCATTGATGATTTCGCCAGCCAGTTGTGCGTCGCCTGGGAGGAAACCGCGCAGCGCGCCGAAGCCTTGGGCATTCGCGTTATCCTCATTCGTACCGGGTTGGTACTGTCCGCCGAGGGCGGCTTTTTGTCACGGCTGTTGTTGCCGTTCAAACTAGGGCTAGGCGGGCCGCTCGGCAGTGGTCGGCAGTGGATGCCGTGGATTCATATCAAGGATCAAATCGCCCTGATTGATTTTCTTCTGCACCGCAATGAGGCCAGCGGTCCATATAATGCCTGCGCGCCCAAGCCGGTGCGCAATCGCGAATTCGCCCAAACGTTGGGTAGCGTGTTGCATCGTCCGGCGTTCATGCCGATGCCAACCCTCGTGTTGAAGGTGGGCCTGGGCGAGTTGTCATTGTTGCTGCTGGGGGGCCAGAAGGCCATGCCGGCTCGCTTGCTGGAAGCGGGCTTCACTTTCCAGTTCACCGATTTGCGCGCGGCGTTGGACGATCTGTCCAGCCGCCTTAAGAAATAGGACGTTGCATGACCGATCACGCGTTGCTTCTGGTCAACCTGGGTTCACCCGCTTCCACCTCGGTGGCGGATGTGCGCAGCTACCTCAATCAATTTCTGATGGACCCGTATGTGATCGACCTGCCGTGGCCGGTGCGGCGTTTGCTGGTGTCGTTGATTCTGATCAAGCGCCCAGAGCAATCGGCCCACGCTTATGCGTCGATCTGGTGGGCGGACGGCTCGCCATTGGTGGTGCTCAGCCGTCGTCTGCAACGGGCCATGACCGCGCAGTGGACCCACGGGCCGGTGGAACTGGCGATGCGCTACGGCGAGCCATCCATTGAGTCTGCGCTGGTTCGTCTGGCGGCTCAGGGTCACAAAAAAATCACCCTGGCGCCGCTCTATCCGCAGTTCGCCGACAGCACCGTGACCACGGTGATCGAAGAAGCCAAGCGAGTGGTGCGGGAGAAGAAACTCGACGTGCAGTTCTCGATTCTCCAGCCGTTCTACGATCAGCCGGAATACCTCGATGCCCTGGTGGCCAGCGCTACGCCATATTTGCAGCAGGATTACGATCACCTGCTGCTGAGCTTTCATGGTTTGCCGGAGCGGCACCTGACCAAGATCGACCCCACCGGTCACCATTGCTTTAAAAGCGAAAATTGCTGTCAGAACGCTTCACCGGAAGTATTAGCCACCTGCTACCGTGCTCAATGCCTGCGCACTGCGTCAGAGTTTGCCCGGCTCCTGGGCTTGCCGGATGGCAAATGGTCGGTGTCGTTCCAGTCGCGTCTGGGCCGGGCCAAGTGGATCGAACCCTACACCGAAGCGCGCCTTGATGAGTTGGCCAAAAGCGGCGTGAAGAAAGTCCTGGTGATGTGCCCGGCGTTCGTCTCCGATTGCATCGAAACCCTGGAAGAGATCGGTGATCGCGGGAAGGAGCAGTTCCGCGAAGCGGGAGGGGAGGAGTTGGTGCTGGTGCCGTGCCTCAACGATGATCCGCAATGGGCCGAGGCGTTGAACGTATTGTGTGAAAGAGCGCCGTTGGCGTTGTAGGAAACACACCTTGAAGTGAAGGCGGGCTTGTTGTGGCGAGGGAGCTTGCTCCCGCTGGGTCGCGAAGCGGCCCCAAAATCTTTGCAGTCGATGAGGATTTTGTGAGTGCTGCGCACTCAAGCGGGAGCAAGCTCCCTCGCCACAGGGGATTGAGTCGCCTGTTACAACAACGGCTCTTCCGCCTGCTTGTGCTTCCAGCTGTCATGGCCCGGCAGCAACAGGTTCAGCGCAATCGCCACCACCGCGCACAACGCGATGCCTTTGAGGCCGAAATCGTCCGGGCCGGTGCCGGTGCCGACCAGCACACCGCCAATCCCGAACACCAACGTCACCGAGACAATCACCAGATTGCGTGCTTCGCCCAAGTCGATCTTGTGGCGAATCATTGTGTTCATCCCCACCGCAGCGATCGAACCGAACAACAGGCACAGAATCCCGCCCATCACCGGTACCGGGATGCTTTGCAGCAGGGCACCGAACTTGCCGATGAACGCCAGGCTGATCGCAAAGATCGCCGCCCAGGTCATGATTTTCGGGTTGTAGTTTTTGGTCAGCATCACCGCGCCAGTCACTTCGGCGTAGGTGGTGTTGGGTGGGCCGCCAAACAGGCCGGCAGCAGTGGTGGCAATGCCATCGCCGAGCAGGGTGCGGT
Source organism: Pseudomonas sp. BF-R-26 (assembly GCF_019947395.1). Lineage (NCBI taxonomy): Bacteria > Pseudomonadati > Pseudomonadota > Gammaproteobacteria > Pseudomonadales > Pseudomonadaceae > Pseudomonas > Pseudomonas sp. BF-R-26. Next base: position 64,500 of record NZ_JAGYGK010000011.1, read on the forward strand.
GCAGGCCGGGCTTTTTCAGGTAATCGCGACCCGTCACGCTACCGACCGCGATTACGCCGCCGATATGCTCGATCGCCGGGGCCAGGGCAACCGGAACGATGAACAGAATCGCCTGCCAGTTGAATTCCGGCGCCGTGAACTGTGGAATCGCGAACCACGGTGCAGCAGCAATCTTCGCGGTGTCGACCACCCCGAAATAGAACGCCATGGTGAAACCCACCAACACGCCGGAGATGATCGGCACCAGGCGGAAAATGCCTTTGCCGAACACCGCGACGATCAGGGTGGTCAGCAGCGCCGGCATCGAGATCAACATCGCCGTCTGGTAAGGAATCAGCTCGGTGCCGTCGCCAGCCTTGCCCATCGCCATGTTGGCTGCGATCGGCGCCATGGCCAGACCGATGGAGATGATCACCGGACCAATCACCACCGGTGGCAACAGGCGATCGATGAACCCGGTGCCTTTGATCTTCACTGCGAGGCCGAGGAAGGTGTAGACGAAACCCGCCGCCATCACACCGCCCATGGTCGCCGCGAGGCCAAATTGGCCCTTGGCGAGAATGATCGGCGTGATGAAGGCAAAGCTCGAGGCGAGGAACACCGGCACCTGACGCCCGGTGACGATCTGGAACAGAATCGTCCCAAGGCCTGCGGTGAACAGCGCCACGTTGGGATCGAGGCCGGTAATCAACGGCATCAACACCAGCGCGCCAAAGGCCACGAACAGCATCTGCGCACCCGACAGCACTGTGCGCCAGAGCGGATCGTTGAACTCTTGCTGCATGCTCAAGCGTCCTTCTGCTTGGTGCCGAAGATCTTGTCACCGGCATCGCCCAAGCCTGGGATGATGTAACCGTGTTCGTTGAGTTTTTCGTCAATGGAAGCGGTGTAGATCATCACGTCCGGGTGAGCCTTCCCCACCGCGGCGATGCCTTCAGGGGCGGCCACCAGGACCATCGCGCGGATGTCCTTGCAGCCGGCCTTTTTCAGCAAATCAATGGTGGCGACCATGGAACTGCCGGTGGCGAGCATCGGGTCGATGATCATCGCCAGGCGTTCGTCGATTTCCGGCACCAGTTTTTCCAGGTAGGTGTGGGCCTGCAGGGTTTGTTCATTGCGGGCCACGCCCACGGCGCTGACTTTGGCGCCCGGGATCAGGCTCAGCACGCCTTCGAGCATGCCGATACCGGCACGCAGGATAGGCACCACGGTAATTTTCTTGCCGGCGATTTTCTCGACCGACACCGTGCCGCACCAGCCTTCGATGTCGTAGCTTTCCAGTGGCAGGTCTTTGGTGGCTTCATAGGTCAGCAAGGCACCGACTTCCTGAGCGAGCTCACGGAAATTCTTCGTGCTAATGTCGGCGCGGCGCATAAGGCCAAGTTTGTGACGGATCAGCGGATGGCGGATCTCGAGAATGGGCATGGGAAAGGCTCCGGCGGCGGGCAAAAAAACCGGCCTAGATTAATCTATCCGAGGGTGTTGTCCTATAGACATTCAGAACGTTAGTCCACAAACGCTTGATCTGGCCTCGCTTGATGCGTACCTTTGCCCGCTTTTCCTCACTTAGTCCCCCCGTTACCACCCCCAGGAGAGCGCCATGTCCGCTGATCTCGAGCATATCCGTCAAATCATGCGAGAGGCTGACTGCCTGTACACCGAAGCTGAAGTCGAGGCGGCCATCGCCCGCGTTGGTGCACAAATCAACGATCAGCTGGCTGAACGCAACCCGGTGGTGTTCTGCGTGATGAACGGCGGGCTGATTTTCTCCGGCAAGTTGCTGACGCATCTGAACTTCCCGCTGGAAGCGTCCTACCTGCACGCCACCCGCTATCGCAACGAAACCAGCGGCGGCGACCTGTTCTGGAAAGCCAAGCCGGAAGTCTCGTTCATCGACCGTGACGTACTGATCATCGACGACATCCTCGATGAAGGTCACACCCTGGGCGCGATCATCGACTTCTGCAAACACGCCGGCGCCCGCGCTGTGCACACCGCCGTGCTGATCGACAAGGACCACGACCGCAAGGCTCGCCCGGACCTGAAAGCCGATTTCGTCGGCCTGCCGTGCATCGACCGTTACATCTTCGGTTACGGCATGGACTACAAAGGCTACTGGCGTAACGCCAACGGGATTTTTGCCGTTAAAGGCATGTAAGCAGGCTGACTGTCTGGGGGCGATTGGCCGTCAGGCGCGTTGAGGCTTGAATACAAGGCCTCACATCAGGATGCGTGCGCAGTTTGCTTGAGCTGCGCGCTCAGCCCTGTCCGGCGAGCCAGCGTTCGCTTTTGCGTCGAGCCTGTTCCAGATTATTCACGTAGGCCAACTGTCGCTGTTCCCGATGGATGCCCGCGCGCCTGAGTTTCAGGCGTACCCGTGGAGCGGTTCCGACCAGAATCAGGCCGATGCCGTCGGTGCGGTAATCCCTGAGGATATTGTCGAAGGCCGCCAACGCCGTCATGTCCAGCATGGGCACGGCACTCATCTCGACAATCACCACTTTGACCTCCGGGCTGAATTTGCGCAGCACGCCCAGGGCTTTTTCCGCAGCACCGAAAAACAGCGGTCCGCGTATCGCATAGCAACGCACATGCTCCGGCATATCCTGTAAGGCTTGATGGAACTCGCGAGGCAGTTCGGCGGTGTCCGTGAGGTCGCTCATGCGTTTGATGAACAAACCGGCGGCCAGCAGCAGGCCGACGGCGACGGCCAGCACCATGTCAAACAGCACCGTCAGGCTCAGGCAGGTCAGCAAGACCAGCACGTCGCTGCGCGGTGCAATGCGCAAGGTGTGCACGACGTGCCGGGCTTCGCTCATGTTCCACGCCACCATCACCAGCAATGCCGCCAGCGCCGCCATCGGCAAGTAGCTGAACAGGGGCGCGAGGGCGAGTATCGCCAGCAACACCACCGCACTGTGGATAATCGCCGCTAATGGTGAAAACGCTCCGCTGCGCACGTTGGTGGCACTGCGGGCGATTGCCGCAGTGGCGGTAATGCCGCCGAACAGCGGTGCGACCAGATTGCCCAGGCCTTGACCCAGAAGTTCGGCGTTAGGGTCGTGTTTGCTGCCCGTCATGCCGTCGGCCACCACCGCGCACAATAATGATTCGATGGCACCGAGCATGGCGATGGCAAAGGCTGGCGCCATTAATTGGCGGATCAGGTCGTAAGACAGGTGCAGCGGCTGGCCGTAGGGCCCCGGCAGATCCCACGGCCAGTCGAAGCTCGGCAGAAACGGCGGTATGCCGGGATGGCTGACGCCATCGACGATATAGCTGAAGCGCTCCCCCAGTGTCGCAACCGGTAACCCGCCGCTTTCCAGTGCCACCCCCAGCAATGCGCCGACGGCCAGCGCCACCAGATGCCCCGGAATCCTCGGCACAAAACGCGGCCAGACGATCAAAACCGCCAGGCACATGACACCGATGATCCCGTCCCCCAGACGAGCGCTGGGTAACGCCTGGAGCACCCCGCCTAATTGCTCGATGTAATGTTCGGCATGCCCGGTGGTACTCAGGCCCAGCAAATCCTTTAATTGAAGGGTGGCGATGACAATGCCGATCCCGGCGGTAAAGCCCAAGGTCACCGGATAAGGAATGTACTGAATCAGCCGTCCAGCCCGAATCAGCCCCAAGGCAATCAGGATTGCCCCGGCAAGCATGGTGCACAGCAGCAGGCCACCCAGACCATATTGTTGGGTGATCGGCAGCAGTATCACCACGAACGCGGCTGTCGGCCCGCTGACATTGAAGCGCGAGCCTCCCGTCAGGGCGATCAGGGGCGCGGCGATCAGCACCGTATACAGACCTTGCTGGGGCGCTACCCCCACCGCAATCGCCAGGGCCATGGCCAGAGGGATGGCGATAATCCCGACTGTCACCCCGGCGCTGATATCGCCGCGCAAACGTCTGAGGCTATAACCTGCGCGCCAAGTCTGACGCCAGGCGGCGAATAACGGGGGCATGGAGAATGACATGGGTACTCCACAACAGAGGGTGCACTGTCGAAATGGGGCTGAAAGCTCTTTCAGTATGCCCAGCCTTGTCTTCCAGAGTATTGACCTTGATCGGTTATTCGCCGGGTAGATCCTCATGCTAGAGTGCTCGGCCCCGTCCCCGGAGCCATCCATGAGCCTTTTGATCCGCAGCTGCGCCGCCCTGTTGCTGACCGTTAGCCTGCCCCTGGCCGCCGCCCCGTCGCCGATGCATGCGCAGTTTTTGCCCCCGGACGACCTGACTCTGCGTGATGCCGAACCCGAGCAGCAGCAATTGTTGCAGATCACCGAGTATTCGGTGGTGATCGGTAGCCAGCGCCAGTCCAACCAACAGCCGATCCCGGTCACATCGCCATTGCTGATCCGCCTCAAGGGCAAATCCTTGAACAAGGGCGCGACCATCAGCCAGGTGCTGGTCAACTTCGATGGCGAAAGCAAAAGCCTGAAAAAGCCGATCTACGACGAAAAAAGCAAAACCCTGACCCTCTATTACCCGCTGGCCCAATACCGGGTGGTGATCGACTTGTTGCGCAATGACACGGTGTATTGCCAGTTCCTCAGTTACGCCAACGGCCATATCTGGGCCGATTTGCACACAGGCAGCGTTCGTCCGCGTTGAGCCTGGCGCCTGCGCAGGGGTAAACTGCCCGCCCCGTGAAATGTCTGCGAGCTGGAGTCGGCAATGCGTAAAGATAAGAAGCAAGTGATTGGTGACGAGATCGGCGATGAGCAGATCAAGCTGTTCCTCGATTTTGAGCCGGTCGACGCCACTTCACCGTCGCTGCACAAACTGATCAAGGCGTACCGTGGCCTGCGCATCGATGACTTCGAGCGTTTTCTGACGTTCTTTGTTGAAGCCGGCTATGACCTGGATGGCAAGGATGAGCACGGCAATGACTTCGTCGCCCTGATCAAGGATCAGCGCAACGCGGCCGAGTACATCGAGCTGATCAGCAAGGCTCGCGGTTAAGATCAAAAGATCGCAGCCTCGCTACGCTCGACAGCTCCTACAGATGGTTCGCTCATACCTGTAGGAGCTGTCGAGCGTAGCGAGGCTGCGATCTTTTAAGGCACAAAAAAACGCCCCGCCCTCAATGAGGACGGGGCGTTTTTTTAGGCCGAATCAAGCGTAGCTTTCGGTCTCGTTACTGGCTTCAACCAGTTCCAGCGCGACGTTGTTGTGCGCGTTGATCTTGCGATACAGCGCAGCGTCGGTTTCCAGAACCTTTTCCCGAGCCGGGAAGATTTCCGCCAGTTTGGCAGCCCATTCACCGGACGCTTTGTTCGGGAAGCATTTTTCGATCAGCTCAAGCATGATCGAAACAGTCACCGAAGCGCCTGGGGACGCGCCGAGCAGGGCGGCAAGGGAACCGTCCTTGGCTGCGACCAGTTCGGTACCGAACTGCAGAACGCCGCCTTTCTTCGGGTCTTTCTTGATGATCTGCACCCGTTGGCCGGCCACTTCCAGGCGCCAGTCTTCGGCTTTTGCCAGTGGATAGAAGCGACGCAGGGATTCCAGGCGCTGTTCCATCGACTGCATCACTTCGCTGACCAGGTACTTGGTCAGGTCCATGTTGTTTTTGGCCACGGCCAGCATCGGGCCGATGTTGCCGGCGCGGACCGACATTGGCAGGTCCATGAACGAACCGTGCTTGAGGAACTTGGTGGTGAAACCGGCGTAAGGCCCGAACAGCAGGGACTTCTTGCCATCGACCACACGGGTGTCCAGGTGCGGCACCGACATCGGTGGCGAACCTACCGCGGCCTGGCTGTAGACCTTGGCCTGGTGGTGCTTGACCACTTCCGGGTTATCGCAACGCAGCCATTGGCCGCTGATCGGGAAACCGCCGAAGCCTTTGCTTTCTTCGATGCCCGAAGCTTGCAACAGTGGCAGTGCGGCACCGCCGGCGCCGAGGAACACGAACTTCGCATCGACCTCACGGGTATTGCCGCTGTTGACGTCCTTGATGCTGACAGTCCAGCCACCGTTGTTACGCTTCAGACCCGTCACACGCTTGCAGTACTTGACCTGGGCATCAGGTGCGCTGGTCAGGTGCTTGAGCAATTGGTTGGTCAGGGCGCCGAAGTTGACGTCGGTGCCGTTCATCACGCGGGTGGCGGCGACGACTTCGTCAGCCGGGCGGCCCGGCATCATCAACGGCATCCACTCGGCCATGGTGGCCTTGTCTTCGGTGTATTCCATGTCCGAGAAGGCATGGTGCTTGCTCAGCGTCTTGAAACGTTCCTTGAGGAAGGAGACGCCGTCGTCGCCCTGCACGAAGCTCAGGTGCGGCACCGGGCTGATGAACGACTTGCACGAGCCGAACGTGCCTTTCTTGGTCAGGTAGGACCAGAACTGCTTCGACACCTCGAACTGGGTGTTGATGTGCACGGCTTTCTTGATGTCGACGGCGCCGTCGGCGGCCTGTGGCGTGTAGTTCAGCTCACACAGCCCGGCGTGACCGGTACCGGCGTTGTTCCACGGATTGGAACTCTCCGCGGCACCGGAATCCATCAGCTCGACGACTTCCAGCTTGATCGCGGGGTCGAGCTCTTTGAGCAGTACAGCAAGGGTGGCACTCATGATGCCGGCCCCAACCAGTACTACGTCGACTGCTTCGTTATGCGCCATTTAACGCGTCTCCAAAATCTGCAGCACCAAATTGTCGGCATAGCTGCCAGGAGTGACGGGGCGTGTCAGTGATGCCCCAGGTACCCATGGCCAGGATCGCCATGTCCGAATCTTCGCAATTTTTTGCAACTTCGACGGATGCATGCGGCCTGGCTTCAAGAGTCACATGAACTCATTTCGGCACGCGGCTGGCAATTCGACTTATGGTCGAGACATCCGTTTGTGCAACCAAATCCGTAGCGGACAGGCTTCAGGCTCCGGTGTTCGAGGAATACTCGGTCCTGTGTCGTTGGGCTGTTGTAGACGCTAATGGTGCATGTTCAGACGCAAAACTATTCATTTGCTCGCCACACTCTTGTGAAGTTGTGAAAACCCGTTTTTTTCACGCTCTTTTGAAGACGTGAACCTCAAAAAGGGCTGTCCCAGCCTGGCACCGTGCCCGGATGGATTGCCGCCATGGGATACATGACAAGCAAAACGGGCAAACAGCTCAGTGACCGAGCGTAATGACAGCTCTGCAGATTCGCGAAAAGTGGTGTTTTTGCTTAGAGAACAGCAAGCGCGCCAGCTTCACTCGATCTGTGTGGGCGGCTCTCTGTGGGCGGTGCGGGGGTGTCAATACCGAGGCATTAACGATGCTGCGAGGCCCGATCAGGAGACGTCCTTATAATCGGGGGGAGATTGTATCTAAGAAACGCAGGGAAATGGTCGTGTTTAATGACTTTTATTAGGCGTCCGGTCAGGTGGTCAACAGTTGTTGCGCACGAGCACGTGGCTGGCGCTGGCTGACACGGGCGCTGGCGGGCAGGGGATGGTGCAGCCAGTTGAGGCGGATTTCTTCGATTTCGACCCAGCCATCGCCCATGGGCTGAAGGCTGCACTGTTTGAATGCCTGGCAACGGCCGTCGCGGTCGAGCAGGGCAAAGCAGCGATGCAGTGGGCGTGGCGCGAACAGGGAGATGAGAACACGCATGGCAAAGTACCTTGTGGGTTGACTGCAGTGAAGGTTGCCAGTGAGCCATGACATGCATGTGTATGGGTGATGACAGATGTGTGACAGGAACCGCACTGCGCCGGGTTTGTCAGAGATTTCAGTAATCGTTGTGCGAAGCTAGTTCGCCGCAGTGGCGCACCGCTATACTGCGGGCCTGTTTGTGCCTGATTCTGGAGAGAAGAGCATGTTGCAACGCCTGTTGTTCGGTTTGATCACTGTGACCAGTTTGACCCTCGTCGGCTGCGCCCACAGCCCGCAACAACTGAACCCGGAACCCAAGCTGACAGCTCAGCTGGCGCCGGTCGGCCGTGGTCAGCCGGTGGTGGTGCGTGTGGTGGACGGTCGTCCGTCGCCAACGCTGGGGACTCGTGGTGGTCTGTATCCGGAGACCAGTGCGATCACCGTGCAGGGCGCGCAGATTCTGCCGAAGCTGCAGGCTCAGGCTGAAGCGGCCGTGCGCTTGCTGGGCTTTACCCCGACGGCCAATGCGCTGAATGCACCGCAATTGACCGTGACCCTGGCCGAGCTGAAGTATCAGTCGCCCAAGGAAGGCCTGTATGTGACTGAGGCAACGATTGGCGCGACGTTCCGTTCGGATGTGCAGAATGCCAACCGTCGTTACAGCGGTCGCTATGGTGCGTCGCTGGATCAGCGTTTTGGCATGGCGCCGAATCAGGAAACCAATACCAAGCTGGTCAGTGATGTGTTGAGTGATGCGTTGACCCGCTTGTTCAAGGATCCGACGATTGGTCAGGTGCTTGCCGAGTAACGGTTTGCGGCTTGTTTAAAGAACCCGGTGTCAGTGATGGCACCGGGTTTTTTGTGCCTGCATATTCATTGTGGGAGCGAGGCTTGCCCGCGATGGCTGAGTGTCAGTCAATATCAATGTTGAATGTTAATCCGTCATCGCGGGCAAGCCCGGCTCCCACAGGGATCAGTTGTGTAGCGCGGGTTTTGGTACGGCCACGTTATCCAGCATCCGGTTCACCGCCAGTTCTGCCAGCATGACGATCTGTTGAATCGCCATCGCCGTGTGCCGGTGCGGCCCTTCCAGATACCCCGCAAAATCACCCGCCATCACACTGGCCTGGGCCAACGATTCACAGGTATGGGCCAACAGGTCTTCGTCTTTGATATCCGGCGCAACCATATACATCGTGCTCGGTTTACGGGCCACGGGTGATTTGAGGGCGGCTGGGTTGAGGTAGTGATCGAGCGCGCGGTTAGCGGCTTCGTGGAGTTTTTTTGAATCGAGGGATTCGTAGGGGGAAACGTCGTCGGTTTCAGGGGGATTCGGTGTTTCTTTGAACATGGTGATGCTCCGAATGAAAGGTTTAGCTGCCACGATCGCTGCGACGCGATTGAAGGAGGCAGCTGTACGCGGGGTCGCAGACCGAGCCATTCGGAAACCCGGCATACCCGAAGGTATCCCGCGCACAGCCACCATCAAACCAAACGACTAGCACCGAAGCGCTCCGGTTTGGGTCGGCGATTATGCACCAAATGAGCTGAACTGAACGGACTGCGACGCCCGGTCGCTGATGTGCAGCGACCCCCAAAGCCTATCCACCCCATTTCCGAGCGACAACCTTCAAAACCTGTCGGAATCTTCCCTTTCAATCACTGCGTTTGTAGGACGCTCAAGCCGCCTCCGAATAAAAATCCAGAACACTCACCCCCGTCAGCAAATCCGTCTCCGGCAAGTCCGCATGTTGATGCCCACCCAGCGCGCAATACACCAGCCAATGCCGGTCCTGAACGTTGAAGGCGAGGCTGCCGACTAAGGTTTGTTGTTCGTCGCTTTGGGCAATGAGGTAGAGGCGGTCCTGGTTTTCGGCGTGGAGCATGACGGAGTCCGTGTCGGTTTCGAGGGGCGACAGACTGGCGGATTCAGATGACGGCGCCGTGACACAGGACAGCAATCGGTTAAATGGTTTCGTTATTTGTCGGAAAGCCGGGGCAGGTCGGAGCGCTTTCGGTAGAATCCGCGCCGTGGTCGTCGGTCCGGCGTCTGCTACACCGGTTAGCCTGAGGTTTGTGATGTCGCTGCAATTGATTTCGCTTCTTACTTCTCATCCCGCCAAATTGATCAACTTGCTGGCCTTGCTGTTCGCCTTCCCGGGCGGCTGGTTGCTGCACGCCACCCGTCGTCGCGAACAGCGCGCCATGGCCAGTATCGAGGCGCAGCGCCAAAGTCGTCCCAGTGAAGAGCCAACGCTGGATTGGGCGACCCTGCGCATGAACCGGTTTTTCTACCGCTTCGGTTTCGCCTGCCTCGGGATGGCGTTGCTGGTGTCGTGGATCAGCACTCGCGTCTGAAAATCAAAAGATCGCAGCCTGCGGCAGCTCCTACGGGGGATTGCGCATACAGGTGGGATATCGGGTGTACTCGGTCAATGTAGGAGCTGCCGAAGGCTGCGATCTTTTGATCTTGCATAAAAGAAACGGCGCCCGAAGGCGCCGTTGTCATTTCCAGCCATTGCCTTACAGCGGCAACCCGGCCTTCACCCGATACTGATTACGCACCGGTGTCGCATATTGCAGCACCAGGAACGGACGATGTTCCTCTGGGCAGGCATCCAGCCGGCGCTGCCACTCTTCCTGGGCCTTGGCCAGTTCGTCGGCCGCAAACACCTCGGCCGCTTTCGGCACCTGCAGTTGCGGGTCGGCGTCTTTCCACTGCGCATACGCCAGGTAGTGCGCCGGGAACAACCGGTAACCGCTGAGGATCTGCTTGTCCATTTCGATCGCTAATTGCTTGGTGTCTTCGAACAGTTCGGTGATCGGCGCGGCGAAATTCACGTGAACCCGGCCTTTGTAACCGGTGATGCCTTTGGCGATGCTCACGTCATCCTCGCCCGGCACCTTGGTGTAGCTGCCGGTGGTGGCGCGGATGTACAGCTCGCGGGCCTTGGCCTGGTCGCACGGGTCGTATTCGTAGCTGATCGACACCGGGGTGAGGTTCAGCGAGCGAATGACTTCGCCGAACGGCTCATCCTTGCGGCTCATGTGGAACATCTTGAGGATCGCCGACTCGGTGCGGTCGTCGCCGTCCTTGGCCCGGCCTTCAGCCTGGGCGATCCAGATCGAGGCGCAATCGTTGCGGATCGAGTGGTTGATGTACGCCGACAACAGCTGATAGGCCGCCATTTTTTCCCGGCGACCAGTGATCGAACGGTGCACGATGAAGCTCTTGTTCAGGCGCATCAAATCGCTGACAAAAGGCTTTTGCAGCAAGTTGTCGCCAATGGCGATGCGCGGGGTCGGCAGGCCGGCGTGGTACACGGCATAGTTGACGAAAGCCGGGTCCATCACGATGTCGCGGTGGTTGGCGATGAACAGGTAGGCGCTGCCGGACTTGAATTGCTCCACGCCGGTGTAGGTCACACCGTCCGTGGCTCGCTCGATGGTGTGGTCGACGTACATCTCGACTTTATCTTGCAACGTGGCCACCGACGTAACACCGGCGAACTCACGGCGCAGCCGATGAGCTATAAGAGGTTTGAGCATCCAGCCGAAGGCACCGGCATAGCGCGGGAAGCGGAAGTGGATGAGGATATCTAGAAACGCCTTGTCACCAAGCAACCGGTTCAGTACTGCCGGGACTTCGCTGTCGTCGTAAGGTCGGATGGCATCGAATTCGCCCATCATGCTCTCTTGTTAGAAACGGCTAGGGTAAGTAAAGGTTTTGATAAAAAACCAACGGGGCACGGTCTGAAAAGGTAGCCAGACGAAAATAGCCCTGCAAATAGACCGGCGATTATACGCACAAGTCACCTGGGAGACCGCGATGCTGGAAACTGCGCAGTATGAATGTCCGTATTGTGGTGAAGTGGTTGAGACTTCTGTAGACCTGTCAGGAGGCGATCAGACCTATATCGAGGACTGTCAGGTGTGTTGTCGGCCGATTACGTTTGTGTTGCAGGTTCACGGAGAGGAATGGCATCTCGAAGTCCGCAGCGAAAATGAATGAGAGGGACGGCCCATGCAGCGCATCTACGAACCGGAAAACCTGATGGAAGGCGAATTGCTGCAGAGCATGCTCGCCAGTGAGGGCATCGAGGCGCATCTGGTTGGGCGCGATTTGGTCGGCGGCACCGGGGAGTTGCCGATGTTCGGCCTGCTGGGCTTATCGGTCGATAACGATCAGGCCGAATACGCCCGGGAGCTGATCACCGCGTACAATGCCGCGCTGCCGCTGCCCGGCGATGAACCGGACAGTTTTCCCGGCACGCTGGTCTGTTAGGCTGACGTTCGTTTGATCAAGAGTCGTATTGCCCCATGTGTGGACGTTATGCCCTGTTTCGCTGGAACCCCGCTTTCGCGGCCCTGCCCGGATTCCCCGCCGATCAGCAGGCCCAGTGGAATATTTCCCCCAACGATTCGGTGTTGATGCTGCGTGCCGGCGCAGACGGGCAACGTGAGTTGGCCCGCGCCCGCTGGGGCCTGACGCCGCCGTGGCTGACCGACCTGTCCCGCACCCCGGCCCATGCCCGCGCCGAAACCGTTGCCGAACAACCGATGTTTCGCGAAGCCTTGCGCCTGCGTCGTTGCCTGCTGCCAGCCAATGGTTTCTACGAATGGCGCGGCACCACGCGCAAACGTCCGTACTGGCTGACCCCGGGGGAGGGCTCGGCGCTGTTCTTCGCGGCAATCTGGGAGGCGTATCCGGTGCAGGAGCAGGTGTGGCTGAGCACGGCAGTGATCACCCAGCCGGCTTCGAGTCAGCGTCGGCCGTTGATTCTGGATGCAGCGGGGCAGGAAGCCTGGCTCAACCCCGAAACGCCGTTGCATGCCTTGCAGGCGTTGCTGGCCAGCGAGCCCGCGGCGTTGCGTGAGCGGGTGCTGGCGAACCTGGTGAATGATCCGAAGCTTAATGGGCCGGAGTGTTTGACCCCCGGCTGATGAGTTGTCTGGGCTGACGTCTTCGCGGGCAAGCCCGCTCCCACAGGGTTTTGTGGCGTTCACAAAACCTGTGGGAGCGGGCTTGCCCGCGATGGGGTCTCTGGATCAAACCTTGAACTGATTGATCAACCGCCGTTGCTGTTCCGCCAACTTGGTCAAATCCGCACTGGCCGCGCTCGATTCATCTGCGCCGCCGGCCACTTCATTGGCCACTTGCCCGATGTTGATCACATTACGATTGATGTCGTCGGCCACCGCGCTCTGCTCCTCGGCCGCGCTGGCGATCTGGGTGTTCATGTCGTTGATCACCGACACCGCCTGCGTAATGGTCTCCAGCGCCTCGGCCGCTTTCGCCGCGTGTTGCACGCTTTCGTCGGTGCGGTTCTGGCTGTCTTCCATGACCCGCACCACATCGCGGGTGCCTTGCTGCAGATGCTGGATCATGGTCTGGATTTCTTCAGTGGCCTTCTGGGTTTTCTGGGCCAGGTTGCGCACTTCATCGGCCACCACTGCAAACCCACGACCCTGCTCACCGGCACGGGCGGCTTCGATGGCCGCGTTCAAGGCCAATAGATTGGTTTGCTCGGCGATGCCGCGAATGGCCGTCAGGATCGCATTGATGTTTTCGCTGTCCTTGGCCAGGGTCTGCACCACGCCGACGGCTTTGCTGATCTCCACCGCCAACACGCCGATCGAGTTCGAGGTGTCACGGACGATTTGCATGCCCTGCGCCGCTGCCTGATCCGCATGGCTTGCGGCTTGCGCGGCCTGGGTCGCATTGCGCGCGACATCCTGGGCGGTGGCGGTCATTTCATGCACGGCGGTCGCGACCTGATCGATCTCGGCCATTTGTTTGTGCACGCCGATGTTGGTGCGAATGGCGATGTCGGCGGTGTGTTCCGAGGAATCACTGACGCTCTGCACCGACGTCACCACCTGGGTGATCATTGCCTGCAACTTGGTGAGAAAGGTGTTGAAGCCTTTGGCGATCGAGCCCAATTCGTCGGCACGGTCACTGGTCAGACGGCGGGTCAGGTCGCCTTCACCCTGGGCAATATCATCAAGCATCGCGACCATTTGCTTGAGTGGTCGAGCAATGCCGTGGCCCACCAGCCAGATCACCAACAAACCGATACCGGCGATCAACAGGCCGACCATGGCCATGCCAAAGGTGTCGGATTTGCGCTGTGCGTTCAGATCGCCCTGAAGTTTTTGCAGATCGGCCATCACCGCGTTCAGCGGCAATTGCAGCATCAAGGTCCAGCGGGCGTCGGTCTGACCGATGCCGAAGGGCAGGTACAACTCGATCCGGCCCTGGGCCTTGTCGACGGTGTAAGTCACTTCGCCGCGCTTGAGATTGGCCATGTTGGCAATCTGCTTGCTGTCGAGAATGTCACTGACCTTTTCGCCGAATTTGCTCGGGTCCTTGGTGTAGGCGACGATCCGGCCGTTACCGCCGATCAGGGCCATTTCACCGGCGCCGCTGTACAGTTTCTGATTCGCCCCCAGGAGCATTTCCTGGATGAAGTTCACCGACAGGTCGGCGCCGACAATGCCTTGGAATTTGCCGTCGAGCATGATTGGTTCAATGAAGGAAGCAAGCATGACGATCTTGTCGCCGACCTTATAGGGCGCCGGATCGATCACGCAGGATTTTTGGGTTTCCTTGGAGCACAGGTAGTACTCGCTGGCGCGCACACCGGTGGACAGGGTTTTCTGGTCATCGACGTCCACCAGTTTGTCCAGGCCCAGGCTGCCGTCTTCGTTGCGGAACCACCACGGCAGGAAGCGCCCGTTGCTGGCGTCGATGCCGACCACTGGGGTGTCGACGTAGGCCGCATCATTGTGGTCGAGTGCGTTTTTTTCCCAACCGATGTAGGTGCCGAGAATTTTCGGGTTCCGGGCGACGTTTTCCTTGATCAGGCTGATCAGGTGCTCACGGCTCAGGCTCAACTGTGGCTGACCATCGACGCCCGGGGTACCGATCAACGCGTTCACCCGCACCAGGCCACCGGCGATCAGCAGCGGTGCTTCGAGTTCGCGCTGGATCTGGCTGACCTGGGTTTGTGCCAACGAGGTCAGGCGTTGTTCGATGACTTGCTCGAACTGCGCCTGAGTCCGTTCCTGAACCATGTCTTGGGTCCGGGCGCCGGAAAACAGCGCATACAGCACCAGGGCTGCCACGACGCTGAGCACAATAGCGCCGGCCAGGGCGGCAACGGAAAACTGGATCGACTTGAATTTCATGAGTGCTCCGCACGCAAGAGGACGTCTGCGGTGCTGTATCGGCAGGCTGGCGGAGGGTCATGAACGAGGTGTCACGAATTGGCTGTTTTGGAGTGCTGGATGTCGTAAATGAATCATTGCTGGCCGTGATCGGCCGTGGCGGGCGCTGGTATGTGAATTTTTTCCTACGGTGATAAGGGCTTTATCTGAAATGTACGTGCTACACGTCCGTTGTATCTGGCGCCGATACAAATCCCCACCTAGGATACGCGGCATGTTTCCAGGGAGCTTCTTGATGAATAAGACATTGGTTTTGTGTGCACTGAGCGCAGGTTTGCTGCTCGCCGGTTGTCAGTCGGTCAACACCACCAGCGGTGGCGCCGTGGGCGTTGAGCGCAAGCAATACATGTTCAGCATGTTGTCGACCGCCGAGGTCAACCAGATGTACGCCCAGTCTTATCAAAAGACCGTCGGTGAGGCGAGCAGCAAAGGCGTGCTGGACAAAACCAGTAACGATGCGAAGCGCGTGCAGGCGATCTCCAGGCGGCTGATTGCCCAGGCGCCGGTGTTCCGTCCGGATTCGGCCCAGTGGCAATGGGAAGTGAACCTGATCAAGAGCGACGATCTGAATGCCTCCTGCGGGCCTGGCGGCAAGATCATTTTCTACTCCGGGTTGATCGACACCCTGCAACTCACCGACGACGAAATCGCCGCCATCATCGGCCATGAAATCGCTCACGCCTTGCGCGAGCACGGTCGCGAAGCGATGTCCAAGGCTTACGGTATCGAAATGGCCAAGCAGGGTGCTGGTGCGTTGTTCGGTCTGGGCGAGGGCAGCCTGGCCCTGGCGGACACCGTAGCCCAATACGGCATGACCTTGCCCAACAGTCGCGGCAATGAAAACGAAGCAGACTTGATCGGCCTCGAATTGGCCGCCCGCGCCGGGTACAACCCGAACGCGGCGATCACCCTGTGGAACAAAATGAGCAAAGCCTCGAATGGCGCGCCGCCAGAGTTCTTGAGCACTCACCCGGCGTCGGCCAGTCGGATTGCTGCCTTGCAGGCGGCGATTCCGAAGGTGATGCCGTTGTACGAGAAGGCACCGAAATCCTGATAGATATGCATTGATACCGCTGACGCCTTCGCGGGCAAGCCCGTTCCCACAGGTTTTGTGTCGTACACACATTATGTAATCGACCGAAAACCTGTGGGAGCTAGGCTTGCCCGCGATGAACGATAACGCGGTCTACCGACCTACCGCATCAAACCCACCCACTGCTCTCCATCGCCTTGTACACCGCAACAATCGCCAGGATCAGGAACGCCGACGCCGCCAGGCGACGGATCAGGGTCAAGGGCAGTTTGTCTGCCGCAAAGTTACCTGCCAGTACCACCGGCACGTTGGCAATCAACATCCCGGCGGTGGTGCCGATGATCACCAGCCACAGATCCGGGTATTGCGCGGCAAGCATCACGGTTGCGACTTGGGTCTTGTCGCCCATTTCCGCGAGGAAGAACGCAATCAACGTAGTCAGGAATGGCCCGAATTTGCGGGCGGTGCTGGCTTCGTCTTCGTCCATCTTGTCCGGCACCAACGTCCACAGGGCCGTGGCGGTAAAGCTCGCGGCGAGGATCCAGTGCAACGTCGCATTCGAGAAGAAGCTGCCGAACCAGGCGCCTACCGCACCGGCTGCCGCATGGTTGGCCAGGGTCGCGGCGACGATGCCGGCGATGATTGGCCAGGGTTTGCGAAAGCGGGCAGCGAGAATGAGCGCGAGCAGTTGCGTCTTGTCGCCGATTTCGGCCAAGGCAACGATTGCGGTGGGAACGAGCAGAGAGTCCAGCATCATCAGGGTTTTCCTAAGGGGCGGGTCGACACGGCTATGACACGTACAGCCTTCCCGCCCCGGGTAAGGTGTTCGTGTCATAGGTCTTGTCAAACCCTGCGATCCGTCTGATGCGGACGCTTGGGTCGCATACGCCATGGTCTGAGGACCAAGTATGTTGACGTATGCCGGACGAGCATGGTGCTCGTGGGAGACTACTCCCCTAGGACGGAGCGGATTCTGCCTAGGCAAATCCGATTGGGCAAGCCCCAATGGCGGTAGTTAAGTTGCAGAACCTGTGGGAGCGTGGCTTGCCCGCGAAGAACGATGACGCGTAATACCTGAAAAACCGCGGTGCATTCTTCGCGGGCAAGCCACGCTCCCACAGGTTCTTCGTCGCTCCAGGGCAAGCCTGTTTTGCAAAAGTGTTTTCAGCCGCGCTTGGCCCGGTAGATTCGGAAACCCTGTCCTTCAGCCTTGATCGCACACACGCCCAGGTGCTCCTCGATCAGCGGTTGATACTTCAGGAAGCTGTTCGCTACCAGTCGAAGTTCACCGCCGTTTTTCAGATGTTTAGCTGCTTTTCGCAGCAAGTTCTCGGTGGCGAAGTAGTCGGTGTGTACGCCGACATGGAACGGTGGATTGCTCAGAATCGCGCTCAAACCCATGGGCGCGGCATCGATGCCGTCACCGGTCATTACCTCCGCGTCCAGGCCGTTGGCGGCCAGAGTCAGGCGACTGCTGGCAGCGGCAAACGCGTCCACATCGAGCAGGGTGACCTGGTTGTGTGGATAACGCCGCTTGACCGCCGCCCCCAACACACCCGCGCCGCAACCGAAGTCCAGCAAGTGGCCGCTCGGCAGTTTGTCCAGATGTTCCAGCAGCAGGGCGCTGCCGCGATCCAGGCGACCGTGGCTGAACACGCCCGGCAGGCTGATGACTTTCAATGGGCCTTCGGCCAACGGCAGTTCGTAGGTCTGTGCCAGGCTTTCCAGCGACTTGGCTTCTGGTGCATTGGCCACGGTGACCTGCCAGAGTTGGCAATGCCGTGCGCTGTCGAGCTTGCGGGGTTTGCCGAAGGGGTTCAGTTGCTTGGCCGCGCCTTCGATGCCGCTGCGCTTTTCGCCCACCAAATACAACTCACGGCCGGCCAAACGAGAGGCGAGGGCGTTGAGGATGTAGTCGGTCAGGTCTTTGGATTTAGGCAGAAACACCACGGCACTGTCGAACTCGTGCTCCGGCGCATTCACGCCGAAATGGCTGCGCTCGGCGAAACGGGCGTCCAGCGCCGCTTGATCGCCGGCGTGCCAGCACCAGCCGTGGGCATCGGGCAAGCGGCCCAGCAAATCATCGGCGGGCAAACCGGCCAGCAGCACCGAACCCTGGAATAACTCGGCCTGACGAAGCAGTACTTCACTGCGCGGATCCATACTCTGCTCCTGGAAAAAAAGTGCCGCAGTTTATCAACTGACGACCCGCAGCGCTTGACCGCTGAAGTAGCCTTGGGCGTTTTCGGTCAACTGGCCAACGATTCGCTGCCGCGCCTCGCGACTGCCCCAGGCGTTGTGCGGGGTGACGATCAGCCGTGGAATATCCTGGGCCAACAACGGATTGCCCGCGGTGGGTGGTTCGACGCTCAACACGTCGGTGGCCGCGCCGCCCAAGTGACCGTTGCGCAGGGCGTCGGCCAATGCTTGCTCGTCAATCAAACCACCGCGCGCGGTGTTGACTACGAAAGCACCGGGTTTCATCGAGGCCAGTTCACGGGCGCCGATAAAGTGGCGAGTGTGTTCGTTGAGCGGGCAGTGCAGGGTCAGGGCGTCGATTTGCGGCAGCAGCTCATCCAGCGGCAAACGATCCGGCCGGGCAGGACGCCCCGGAATCTGCCCCAGCAACACGCGCATACCGAACGCCTCGGCCAACCGCGCCACGGCACTGCCCAGTTCACCGTGGCCAAGCAGGCCGAGGGTTTTGCCTTCGAGTTCGACGATCGGGTAATCAAGCAGGCAGAATTGTTTCGCCTGTTGCCAGCGACCTTCGGCGACGGCTTTTTGATAGTCAGTCAGGCGCGTCGCCAGATTCAGCAGCAACATGATCGTGTGCTGAGCCACCGACGGCGTGCCGTAACCCTGGCAGTTACAGACAGTGATTCCGTGAGCACGGGCGGCGGCGAGGTCGACGTTATTGGTGCCAGTGGCGGTGATCAGGATCAGCTTCAACTCGGGACTGGCCGCCATGGCCGCCGCATCGATCAGGATTTTGTTGCTGATGGCGACGGTGGCGCCCTTGAGGCGTTCGATCACCTGATCAGGCGTGGTTTGCGCGAACAGCTGCAAGTCGCTGAAGCACTCACGAAGTGGGTTGAGATCGAGATCGCCGAGGTCCAGGGACGGATGGTCGAGGAAAACGGCGCGGCGAGAGTTCGTCATCAACTGTACCTTTTGTGCATTGAACTGAAGGCGTAATCTGCCGAGCCTACCAGATGAAATAAACAGTTACGCATTGTCTGGCCTGGCACAAACCTGTGGCGAGGGAGCTTGCTGTGGCGAGGGGGCTTGCCCCCGTTGGGTCGCGAAGCGGCCCCAAACCAGGCGACATTGTTTCGTCAGGCAGAACGCATCATCCGGTTTAGCGACTGCTTCGCAGCCGAACGGGGGCAAGCCCCCTCGCCACATGTTTGGCGGATGCCACAGATTTGAGAGTTGGCACAGAGGCGAAGTCGGCCTCAGAATTTTTTATTGATCGCCCTGCCCAAAAGGAGCCCCCATGTACTGGACAGAGTTCTTGACCGTTGCCCTGATTCACCTGCTGGCCGTCGCCAGCCCCGGCCCGGACTTTGCCGTAGTGGTGCGTGAGAGCGTGACCCACGGTCGCCGTGCCGGGACCTGGACGGCGCTGGGCGTCGGCTCGGCGATTTTCCTGCACGTTGGCTATTCGCTGTTGGGTATCGGATTGATCGTGTCCCAGTCGATCGTGCTGTTCAACGCCTTGAAATGGGCCGCCGCCGCGTATCTGCTGTACATCGGCTTCAAGGCCTTGCGCGCGCAACCGGCCCCACCTGTGGCTGACGACCTGCATCAGGAGGCCGGCGAACGTACCGCGCGTGGCGCTTTCACCTCGGGATTCGTGACCAATGGCCTGAACCCGAAAGCCACGTTGTTTTTCCTGTCGCTGTTCACCGTGGTGATCAGCCCGCACACACCATTGGCGGTACAGGCCGGTTACGGGATTTATCTGGCCGCGGCGACGGCAGTCTGGTTCTGCCTGGTGGCGATGCTGTTCAGCCAACAACGCGTGCGCGCCGGTTTCGCCCGCATGGGCCACTGGTTCGACCGGACCATGGGCGCGGTGCTGATCGCCATCGGCGTGAAGCTAGCGTTCACCGAGATGCATTGATCAAACACTACTCTGCCAAACGGCGCGGTCCCTTGTAGGAGCTGCCGAAGGCTACGATCTTTTGATCTTCTGCGATATCGAAATCGCCCAAGATCAAAAGATCGCAGCCTTCGGCAGCTCCTACGCCTGATTCAGCAGCGCATCCGATAGAGATAACGAATTCCTGCAAGTAATGGCGCAAAGCTAGCATTTATACGGCTCTGCAAATCATCCCTTTGGCTGATTTGGCTGGCGTTCAAGGGCTCTAGAGTGCTTAGCTTTAAAAGCCAAGACCGTGCAGTCAGAAAAGGGACTCTTATGTTGCAGACTCGCGTTATCCCCCCAGCCGAGGGCGCTTACCAGTATCCGCTGTTGATTAAACGGCTGCTGATGTCCGGCGCCCGTTATGAAAAAACCCGCGAGATCATCTATCGCGATCAATTGCGCTACAGCTATCCGACTCTGATCGAGCGGGTCGCGCGGCTGGCCAACGTGCTGACGGCCGCCGGCGTGAAGGCCGGAGATACCGTGGCAGTGATGGACTGGGACAGCCATCGCTACCTGGAATGCATGTTTGCCATCCCGATGATCGGCGCGGTGATCCACACCATCAACGTGCGCCTGTCGCCAGAACAGATTCTCTACACCATGAACCACGCCGAGGACCGCTTCGTGCTGGTCAACAGCGAGTTCGTCGGGCTGTATAAGGCGATTGCCGGGCACCTGACTACTGTGGAGAAAACCCTGCTGCTGACCGACTTGCCGGAAAAAACCGCCGACCTGCCAAACCTGATTGGCGAGTACGAGCAATTGCTGGCCGCTGCGAGCCCGCAGTACGACTTTGAAGATTTCGACGAAAACTCGGTCGCCACCACGTTCTACACCACCGGCACCACCGGTAACCCCAAAGGCGTGTATTTCACCCATCGCCAGCTGGTGCTGCACACCATGGGCGTGTCGACCATCATGGGTTCCATCGACAGCGTGCGCCTGCTGGGCACCAACGACGTGTACATGCCGATCACCCCGATGTTCCATGTGCATGCCTGGGGCTTGCCATATGTAGCAACCATGCTCGGGCTCAAACAGGTCTACCCTGGCCGTTACGATCCCGAGTATCTGGTGGAACTGTGGCGCAAGGAGAAGGTGAGCTTTTCCCACTGCGTGCCGACCATTCTGCAAATGGTCCTCAATGCCAAGGCGGCGCAAAACATCGATTTCGGTGGCTGGAAAATCGTCATCGGCGGCAGTGCGCTCAACCGTGCGCTGTATGAAGCGGCCAAAGCCAAGGGCATTCAGTTGACCGCCGCTTACGGCATGTCGGAAACCGGGCCATTGGTATCGTGCGCGCACCTTAACGATGAGCTGATGGCCGGCACCGAAGACGAACGCACCACCTACCGGATCAAAGCCGGTGTACCGGGGCCATTGGTCGAAGCGGCGATCATCGACACCGATGGCAACTTCCTGCCTGCCGATGGCGAGACCCAGGGCGAACTGGTGCTGCGTGCGCCGTGGCTTACCGAGGGCTATTTCAACGAGCCACAGAAAGGCGCCGAACTCTGGGCCGGGGGCTGGCTGCACACCGGCGACGTGGCGACGCTGGACAGCATGGGCGTGATCGACATTCGCGACCGGATCAAGGACGTGATCAAGACTGGCGGCGAGTGGATCTCCTCCCTGGACCTGGAAGACCTGATCAGCCGCCACCCTGCGGTACGCGAAGTAGCAGTGGTGGGCATCGCCGATCCGCAGTGGGGTGAGCGGCCGTTTGCGCTGTTGGTCGTCAGGGAAGGGCATGAGATCGGGGCCAAGGAACTCAAGGAGCACCTCAAACCGTTCGTTGAACAGGGGCACCTGAGCAAGTGGGCTATCCCGAGCCAGATCGCCATTGTTACTGAAATTCCCAAGACCAGTGTCGGCAAACTCGACAAGAAGCGCATCCGCGTCGACATCACCGAATGGCAGGCTAACAACAGTACCTTCCTCTCGACGCTTTAAGCGTCCGCTGGCGCGCCGAAAACGGCGCGCCAGCCCCACCAAGCAAGCGCTTGACTTGTGAAATCCGAATTTTCAGCCATCCTTGCCGGGCCGACATGTGTCGGACTGGCGAAAGGACTGTTCCAGAGTGGCCGGCAGCTGCAAATCACACTTTAGAGGGATCAAGCACTACTACCTGCTGGCTATAGTCCGCTCAAGGATTTTTAAGAACGGAGCTCACGCACAAAACGGGGCGATGCAACTTTGGAGTGACTTCGGACCGCTTGGCTTCCGGTCACCCACAACGTTTTTAAAAGTACTCAGCCATAACAATAATGCACATGGAGTAGCGTCGATGACATCAGTAAACCAGTTCTGGCGCCGGGCGAAACTGCCCCTGGCGGTCAGTCTCGCCTCTTCGCTCGCCGGGCCTGCATTCGGCGTCAGTTTCAACGTCGGTGAGATCGAAGGTCAATTTGACTCATCCCTGTCGATCGGAGCCAGTTGGTCTACTCAGAGCCCCAACAAGAATCTTATCGGCGTCAATAACGGGGGCCACGGCCTGTCCCAGACGTCCGATGACGGTCACAACAACTTCAAGAGCGGCGAAACTTTTTCGAAGATCTTCAAGGGCATCCATGACCTTGAATTGAAATACGGCGACACCGGTGTCTTCGTCCGGGGCAAATACTGGTACGACTTCGAACTCAAGGATGAAAGCCGCGAGTTCAAGGACATCAGTGACAGCAACCGCAAGGAAGGCGCCAAGTCCGCCGGCGGCCAGATCCTCGATGCCTTCGTCTACCACAACTACGCCATTGCCGATCAGCCGGGTTCCGTGCGTCTGGGCAAACAGGTTGTGAGCTGGGGTGAAAGTACTTTCATCGGCGGTGGCATCAACTCGATCAACCCGATCGATGTGTCCGCATTCCGTCGTCCCGGTGCCGAGGTCAAGGAAGGTCTGATCCCGGTCAACATGTTCTACGTGTCCCAGAGCCTCACCGACAATCTGTCGGCCGAAGCCTTCTATCAGCTGGAATGGGACCAGACGGTTGTCGATAACTGCGGCACCTTTTTCTCCCAGCCAGACATCATTGCCGACGGTTGCGACAACAACCTGCGCGTGCTGAACAAGCGCTCGACCATTCCGGCCGCGGCCCTGCCTACATTGACCAGGCTGGGCGTCGACGTGAACGATGAAGGTGTGCTGGTGCGTCGTGGGGCGGATCGCGATGCGCGGGACAGCGGCCAGTGGGGCGCGTCCCTCAAATACATGTTCGAGCCGCTAGACACCGAGTTCGGTGCCTATTTCATGAATTATCACAGTCGTGCGCCGATCTTCAGCGCCACCGGTGCTCCAGCGGCGGCCTACGCCCGGGCAGCGGCTTTGCCAGGGGCGCTTCGCGCTCTGGCGCCGTTGGTGGTCGCAGGTAATTCCGAGTACTTCGTCGAGTACCCGGAAGATATCCGCCTCTACGGCTTGAGCTTCTCCACTACCCTGCCTACCGGTACGGCGTGGAGCGGTGAGATCAGCTATCGTCCGAACGCGCCGGTGCAACTCAACTCCACCGACATCCTGTTTGCCGGCGTACGCCCATTGGGTGGCGCCCTGACCAATGCTTCGCTGCTCCCCGGTGTACCGGGTCAGGATCTGCACGGCTATCGCCGCAAGGAAGTCACCCAGTTCCAGACAACTCTGACGCACTTCTTCGATCAGGTCATGGGCGCCAGTCGTCTGACCCTGGTGGGCGAAGTGGGCGTCACCCATGTTGGCGGCCTGGAAAGCAGCTCTGATGTCCGTTACGGCCGTGACCCGGTCTACGGGCCTGGTGAACTGCCGGCTACCGGCGGCCTCAACACCTGCTCGGCGATCCTTAACACCAGCACCATCAACGGTGCCGGCGCGGGTGCTGCTACCAACAACCGCAGCCGCAACTGCGAGGACGATGGCTTTACCACATCGATGTCGTGGGGTTATCGCGGTCGCGCCATCTGGGATTACAACGACGTGTTCGCCGGTGTGAACCTCAAGCCGAACGTGGCCTGGTCCCATGACGTGAGCGGTTACTCGCCTGGCCCTGGCGGCAACTTCGAGGAAGGTCGTAAAGCGGTGAGCCTGGGTGTCGATGCCGAATACCAGAACACCTACACCGCGAGCCTGGCGTACACCAACTTCTTCGACGGCAAGTACACCACCGTGGATGATCGCGACTTCGTTGCGCTCAGCTTCGGCGTGAACTTCTAAGCACTGTATTTTCAGGACGAACACATTTATGAAAATAACAAAGAGTCTGTTCCACGTTGGCGTTCTGGGGCTGTCGCTGCTGGCAACCGGTGTCATGGCGGCGGTCCCTGCGGCCGAAGCGGACAAGCTGGGCAAGAGCCTGACCCCGATGGGCGCCGAGATGGCGGGCAACGCCGACGGCTCGATCCCTGCCTGGAAACCCATGGCGAAAAACGCCGGTAGCGTGGATAGCAAGGGTTTTCTGTCTGATCCGTTCGCGAGTGAAAAACCGCAGTTCACCATCACCGCGCAGAACGTCGACCAGTACAAGGACAAGCTCGCGCCGGGCCAGTACGCGATGTTCAAGCGCTATCCGGAAACCTTCAAGATGCCGGTCTACCCGTCCCATCGCGGTGCCACCGTGCCGGATGACGTGTTCGCCTCCATCAAGAAGAACGCCACCAACACTAACCTGGTGTCCGGCGGCAACGGTCTGGAGAACTTCGAAACCGCAATCCCGTTCCCGATTCCGAAAAGTGGCGTTGAAGTCATCTGGAACCACATCACCCGTTATCGCGGCGGCAGTGTGACCCGTCTGATAACCCAGGCCACACCGCAGCCGAACGGCTCGTTCAGCCTCGTGTACTTCGAGGACCAGTTCGTGTTCCGCGACAAGATGAAGGATTACGACCCGAAAAATCCGGGCAACATCCTGTTCTACTTCAAGCAGAAAGTGACCGCACCGGCGCGTCTGGCCGGTGGTGTGCTGCTGGTACACGAAACCCTCGACCAGGTTAAAGAACCGCGTTCGGCGTGGGTCTACAACGCCGGGCAACGCCGTGTACGTCGTGCGCCGCAAGTGTCCTATGACGGGCCGGGTACCGCTGCCGATGGCCTGCGTACCTCCGACAACCTGGACATGTACAACGGTGCGCCGGATCGCTATGACTGGAAGCTCGAAGGCAAGAAAGAGATGTACATCGCCTCCGACAGCTACAAGCTCGATTCGCCACAACTGAAGTACGCCGACATCATCAAGGCCGGTCACATCAATCAGGACCTGGCTCGTTATGAACTGCGTCGGGTCTGGCATGTGGTCGCGACCCTGAAGGAAGGTCAGCGTCACATCTACGCCAAACGTGACTTCTACATCGACGAAGACACCTGGCAGGCGGCGGTGGTCGACCACTACGACGGTCGCGGGCAACTGTGGCGCGTCGCCGAGGCTCACTCCCAGAACTACTACGACAAGCAAGTGCCGTGGTACACCCTCGAAACCCTGTACGACCTGCAATCGGGCCGCTACCTGGCCCTAGGCATGAAGAACGAAGAGAAGTCGGCCTATAACTTCGGCTTCACTGCCAGCACCGCAGACTTCACCCCGGCAGCCTTGCGTCAGGAAGGCGTTCGCTAATACGTTGTAAATCGAGGCCGCATCCTCGAAAAAACGCCCCGACTGGTTCGGGGCGTTTTTTTGGAAGTTCATAAAGATCGTTGTAGCAGCTGCCGAGCCTGCGAGGCTGCGTTCGACTGCGAAGCAGTCGTGAAATAAAGCGCTGCGGTGTTTCAGGACAATATTGCATTCAGGTTTTACGACTGCTTCGCAGCCGAACGCAGCCTCGCAGGCTCGACAGCTGCTACGAGCTGGTGTGGCTGTCCGGTTTACCGACACTTCTGCTTGTAGTCTTTTTGTAGCCATTTGTAGCAATAACCTTCAATAGCTCTTCGTTTACCGCTAGGCTGCGGACATCTGTAACGCCGCCATCAGCCTTTCAAACAAGAGCCGGCCATGACTGATCTGTCCCCACTTCCGGGCCCTGCAAGCGTTGCCGTCGCCGCATTGGACGGGCGCTTTTTCCGGCCTCCGCTGCCCGACGGCCATGTGCTGCGGCCGCGTTTGTGCGAGCGCCTGAGCGCCGGCCTCGGTGGCAGGCTGTTGCTGGTCAGCGCGCCAGCGGGGTTCGGCAAGAGTTCATTGGCGGTGGAGTTTTGCCAGGGGTTGCCGGATCACTGGCAAAGCCTGTGGCTAGGGTTGAGCCCTCGGGACAGCGATCCCGGTCGTTTTCTTGAACGCCTGCTTGAAGGACTTCAAGAGTATTTTCCGCAACTGGGCAGCCAGGCGCTGGGGCTGCTGAAAATGCGCCAACGTCATCAGCCATTCGCTTTCGAAGAATGGCTGGACGGTTTGCTCGATGAACTGGCTGTGCACCTTTCACCCGTTACACCGCTGTTGCTGGTACTTGATGATTATCATCTGGCCCAGGGCCCGGTGCTTGATCGTTGCCTGCAATTTTTTCTCAATCATTTACCCGATGGCCTGCTGGTCATGGTCACCAGTCGGCAACGTCCCGACTGGCATCTGGCACGCCTGCGACTGTCGCGGCAACTGCTCGAATTGCATGAGCAGGATCTTCGACTGACCCACGATGAAGCCCTGAGCCTGCTTGATCGGCACAGCATTTCATTGCGTGGCGAGGCGCTGGAGAGTTTGATCCAGCGCAGCGAAGGCTGGGTGGCAGGGCTGCGTTTCTGGCTGCTGGCGGCCTCCGAGGCGGGCAGCGAGGGCGCCTTGCCCCAATCGCTGTACGGTGGGGAAGGGCTGATTCGCGATTACTTGCTCGAAGAAGTCATCGATTGCCTGCCCGCCGAGGTGCAGTCATTCCTGTACGAGACCGCGCCTCAAGAGCGCTTTTGCAGCGAGTTGTGCGACGCCGTGCGCGAAGCCCATGACAGTGCCGAGATCCTGCGTTTCCTGCTGGCGCATCAGGTGTTTCTGGTGCCGCTGGACGAACACGGTCACTGGTACCGCTATCACCACCTGTTTTCCGACCTGCTGCGCAGCCGGCCCACAGCCCAGGCGATGGTACCGACGGCCAGCCTGCATCTGCGTGCCTGCCGCTGGTTCAACGCCCAAGGGTTACTCGATGAGGCGGTAGAGCAGGCGTTGCGTGCCGGGCATCTGGACGTTGCAGCGAATCTGGTACAAAACCTCTCTGAAGAACAGCTGCTGGCCGAGCAGAACGTCGGCATGCTGCTGCGCTGGAAAATGGACTTGCCCGACAGCCTGCTGATCAGCACGCCTCGGCTGATCGTGCTCTACAGCTGGGCGTTGGGGCTGGCCTGCCAACTGGACGCCGCCGAGGAACTGGCCAGCCACTTGAGCCGCTTCCTGCCGGCCCCGTCGGCCACTGCGCAAAAATCCATGCTGGCGCAATGGCTGGCCCTGAGCGGCATCATTGCCCGGGGGCGAGGCAATCGCGAGCTGACGTTGCTCTATTGCACCGAAGCGCTGGAGAGCCTGCCGGCCAAACGCTATGGGCAGCGCCTGATGTGCCTCTCGACATTGTCTAACCTGGCCATTGCCGACAGCGACCTTTGGCGTGCACGGGGGTTGAATCGTGAGTCCCTTGAACTGGCACAACGGGTCGGCAATCCGCTGTTCGAGGCGCTGGCCCATTACGACCGCGCTCGCGTGCTGCAAGCGCGCGGTGAGATTCTTCGCTCACTGGATGAAGTCCGCCAAGGGCTGCAACGCCTGCAAGGTTTATCCCCGCAACGGCTGTATGCGGTGCGCGCGCGCCTGACCTTATACGAGGGTTTTTTGCTGGCGCTGCGTTTGCAACCCCAGGCCGCGCGGGCACGTTTGCTCGCGGGTTTGGGTGAAGCGCGGGCCTGTCGCGACATCAGCGTGCTGATCGGCCACTGCGTGATTGCCCGTCTGGAGGGCAGCAGCGGCGAGTTCGCCAAAGCCTTCGCCGAACTCGCCGAGGCCGAGCGCCTGATGCACATCTGGGACGTACCGCCGATTTACTACCTGGCGATGATCACCCTGGTCAAATGCGAACTCTGGCTGGCCCAGGGCCGCACCGACCTCGCCGAAGCCTGGCTCACGCGATTGGGTCAGACCTACAACGGCGAGCATCCGGCAGCCCCCCCGGAATTCCATCCGCAACTGCCATTGCACATTGAACTGCAACAGGCGGTGCTGGACATGATGAAAGGCCAGTCCATGCTTGCCGAAGGGCGCTTGAACGCGTTGCATGAACACGGTCAGCACAGCGGCCGGCAGATGCTCAGCGTGATGGCGCTAAGTCAGAAAATCATCCTGTTGCTGGCGGGTGGGCGCGAATCCGAGGCCCGCAAGGCATTGGCCCAGGCTCTGGAAGCGGCCGCCGGTGGTGTCCTGCAACCGTTTGACCCATTGTTGACCGAACACCCGGACTGGCTGCGCGGGCAACTTCAACTCTGTGCGCCGACGGCTGTTTCGCAGAGTCTCTCGGAAAAACTTCCGGCCCTGGCCTCCCGCCCGGTGGTGGAGTCATCGCCTGCTGCCGAACAACTCAGTGCGCGTGAACTGGCCGTTCTGCGACTGATCGCCCAAGGGTGTTCAAACCAGGAAATCAGCGAGCAGTTGTTTATTTCGCTGCATACGGTGAAGACCCATGCCAGTCATATCAACAGTAAGTTGGGGGTTGAGCGGCGCACGCAGGCGGTGGCACGGGCGAAGGAGTTGGGGGTGTTGGCATAACGCATTTTAACGATGCATATGGGGTAAATGGCTCAGGGCAATTCTGTGCCAAAATTGGCCATTCCTGTTTTCCGAGCGTGCCCCGATGTCCCAGCAACCCACTCTCATCCGCGAAACCTTTCCCGTCGGGCCGTTGCAGTGCAACTGCACAATCATCGGCGACCCGATCACCAAAAAAGCCATCGTCGTCGACCCGGGCGGCAACCACGAACTGATCCTCGCGCGCCTCGATGCGTTGGGCCTGAAGGTGGTCAGCATCATTCACACCCACGCGCACCTGGATCATTTCCTGGCTTCCGGGCAGCTCAAGGAGAAAACCGGCGCGACGCTGCATCTGCATAAAGAAGATCAATTCCTCTGGGACAACCTGGAGATGCAGTGCCAGATGTTCGGTGTGCCTTACACCCCCGTGCCATCGCCAGATCGCTGGTTGGCCGACGACGAGGAGCTGGCTTGCGGGTGTGGGGTGGCGTTGCACACGCCGGGTCATACACCAGGTTCCATGAGCTTTTGGTTTTCAGAGGCTAAGCTGCTGATTGCCGGTGATACGCTGTTCAAGCGTGGGGTAGGGCGCACGGATTTATGGGGAGGCGATCAGGCGACTCTCGTGCGGTCGATCAAACAACGGTTGTATACCCTCGACGAAGAGGCGACGGTGGTGACCGGTCATGGTCCGGATACTCGTCTGGGCGATGAAATGCGCGGTAACCCCTTTGTACGAGCCTGAAGATGCAGTTGTGAAAGGCACGACGGAATTTTTGGCGTTGGCCATGATCCAACGCCCGCAAAGGTTCATTGCTTAAGTCCGCTGCACCACAGAATGCAAAAAAAAGTAGGAGCTCTCCATGTTCACCTCGCGTCGTTTGATTATTGTCGCTACTGCTGTGGCTTTGTTGTCCGGTTGCGCATCGCAAAACCCTTATGACAACCAGGGTCAGGCTGATGGCGGTTCTACGGGCATGAGCAAAACCGCCAAATACGGTGGCCTCGGCGCCTTGGCCGGTGCACTGGCCGGTGCTGCCATCAGTCACGATAACCGTGGCAAGGGCGCGCTGATTGGCGCCGCCGTGGTGGGGGCTTCTGCCGCCGGTTACGGTTACTACGCCGACCAGCAGGAGAAAAAACTGCGGGCCAGCATGGCTAACACTGGGGTTGAAGTGCAGCGCCAAGGCGATCAGATCAAGCTGATCATGCCGGGCAACATCACATTCGCCACTGATTCGGCGAACATCGCGTCGGGCTTCTACCAGCCGCTGAACAACCTGGCGGGCTCGCTCAAGGAGTTCAACCAGAACCAGATCGAGATTGTTGGCTACACCGACAGCACCGGCAGCCGTCAGCACAACATGGACCTGTCCCAGCGTCGCGCCCAGAGTGTGGCGACTTACCTGACCTCCCAGGGTGTCAGCGGCGCCAACCTGTCGGCGCGTGGTGCCGGGCCGGATAACCCGATTGCCAGCAATGGTGATGTGAATGGCCGGGCGCAGAACCGTCGCGTCGAGGTCAACCTGAAGGCGATTCCGGGTCAGGAATATCAGCAGCAGGGCCAGCCTGTTCAGCAGTATCAGTAACACCTGTGCAATAAAAAAGTGGGAGCGAGTCTGCTCGCGAAAGCGGTGTGTCAGTCGACATTAATCTCGACTGACACGGCCTCTTCGCGGGCAAGCCCGCTCCCACAGTGTTCTTCGTCGATCACAAGATAGTGGCCAAACACAAATCCTGTGGGAGCGGGCTTACCCGCGAAGAGGCCCTGACAGACACCAGGGATATTGGATAAGAAACAAAAAAGCCCTCGGACGATCACTCATCCGAGGGCTTTTTGTGTCGCGCGAAACCTGATTACTTCTTCAGGCCGTAATGCTCATCAAGCATGCCCGGCGCGTTCGGCATTTTAGGGGCGTAGTCGCGAGGCGGTTCCTGATCGCGCGGTGGCGTCAGGCGTTCCCGTGGAGCCTGTGCCGCGTCGGCGTGCAGGGCAGCCAGCAAGCGTTGGCGAGTCTGCTCGTCCAGGGCCAGACGGTTGGCGCCCTCGGCGAGGTGATCTTGCACTTCCTGATAGCTCTGAGTCAGTTTCTTGACCAGTGTTGCAGTGCTGTTGAAGTGGGTGACCACTTCGTTCTGATAATTGTCAAAACGTTCCTGAATATCATCCAGCTGACGTTGCGTGCGGTTAGGCGCGGCATTCGGCACCAGGCGAGCGATCAGGAATCCAATGGCGACACCCACAACCAGGGCAAGAGTCGGCAACAACCAAACTAAGAGCGAGTGTTCCACGAGTCCTTCCTCTATAAACGGCTTTGCTTTACGTTAACGGCTCGAACCTGCGCTGTATACCGCGATTCACTCGCAATAGATTGGCACAGACAATTTGCTAGACGAGTCGACCCGATTCGAGGTCACGGAGTTCCTTCCTTGCTTATGCGCGAAACCCCTGTAGTGATTGATGGCCCGGTCGGCCAACTGGAAGCCCTGTACTTAAATAGCGAGGGGCCGGATAACGAGCAGCCCCGCGGCCTGGCGCTGATCTGCCACCCGAACCCGGTGCAGGGCGGCACCATGCTCAACAAAGTCGTCTCGACCTTGCAGCGCACCGCGCGCGACGCCGGTTTGATTACTTTGCGTTTCAACTACCGTGGCGTCGGCACCAGCCAAGGCTCGCACGACATGGGCACTGGCGAAGTCGACGATGCCCAGGCAGCGGCCGAGTGGCTGCGAGCCAAACATCCTGACTTACCCCTGACCCTGTTCGGTTTCTCCTTCGGCGGATTTGTTGCAGCAAGTCTCGGCGGACGCCTGGAAGCCAAGGGCGAACAACTCAAGCATTTGTTCATGGTCGCGCCCGCCGTCATGCGTCTGGGCGATCAGGATCAACTGCCGCAACAAGGTACATTGACCCTGATCCAGCCGGAAACCGACGAAGTCATCGATCCACAGCTCGTTTACGACTGGTCCGACGCACTCGATCGCCCCCATGAGCTGCTGAAAGTGGCAGAATGCGGACACTTTTTTCATGGCAAGCTGACCGATCTCAAGGATCTGATCCTGCCGCGTCTTTCGAATTGATTGCAGTCTGACAAGCGATTACCCATGACGACTCGTACCCGTATCCTCACCGGCATCACCACCACCGGCACGCCGCACCTGGGCAACTACGCCGGCGCTATCCGTCCGGCGATCGTCGCCAGCCGTGACAGCAATGCCGATTCGTTCTACTTCCTGGCCGACTACCACGCCCTGATCAAATGCGATGACCCGCTGCGCATCCAGCGCTCGCGTCTGGAAATCGCCGCGACCTGGCTGGCCGGTGGCCTGGACGTGGACCGCGTGACTTTCTATCGCCAGTCCGACATCCCGGAAATCCCTGAACTGACCTGGCTGCTGACCTGCGTGGCCGCCAAGGGCCTGCTCAACCGCGCCCATGCCTACAAGGCCTCGGTGGACAAGAACGTCGAGACCGGTGAAGACCCGGATGCCGGCATCACCATGGGCTTGTACAGCTACCCGGTGTTGATGGCGGCGGACATTCTGATGTTCAACGCCCACAAGGTGCCGGTCGGTCGTGACCAGATCCAGCACGTGGAAATGGCGCGGGATATTGGTCAGCGCTTCAACCACTTGTTCGGCCAGGGCAAAGAGTTCTTCACCATGCCCGAAGCGCTGATCGAGGAGAGCGTCGCCACCTTGCCAGGGCTCGACGGTCGCAAGATGTCGAAGAGCTACGACAACACCATTCCGTTGTTCAGCAGCGCCAAAGAGATGAAAGACGCGATTTCGCGGATCGTCACCGACTCCCGTGCCCCGGGTGAAGCCAAGGATCCGGACAATTCGCACCTGTTCACCTTGTTCCAGGCCTTCGCTACGCCGGCACAATCCGACGAATTCCGCAGCGAATTGCTTCAGGGGCTGGGTTGGGGCGAGGCGAAGAATCGTCTGTTCCAACTGCTCGACAGCGAATTGGGCGAATCCCGCGAGCGTTATCACCAGCTGATCGAACGCCCGGCGGATCTGGAAGACATGCTGCAGATCGGCGCCAAAAAGGCCCGTTCGGTGGCGACGCCGTTCCTCCACGAACTGCGTGAGGCGGTCGGCCTGCGTTCTTTCGTCGCTCAGACCCAAGTCGCAGCGACCACCAAGAAGAAAGCTGCGAAAGCCGCGCGCTTCGTCAGCTTCCGTGAAGACGACGGCAGTTTCCGCTTCCGTCTGCTGGCGGCCGATGGCGAGCAACTGTTGCTGTCGCGCAACTTCGCCGATGGTAAAACCGCAGGGCAAGTGACCAAGCAACTGCAATCCGGTCAGGCCTTGGACGTGCGCAGTGAAGACCTGAGCTTCAGCGTCTGGCTGGAAGGCGAGTGCGTTGCCGACAGTCCGGCCTTCGCCGACAGCGCTGCTCGCGATGCTGCCATCGGTGCTTTGCGCGTTGCCCTGACACCGGTTCAGGAATAATCAACGGCTCGGTCCGACCAAGGGCCGATTGCCATTCCCACGGGCCGTCGCTACAGTGACGGCCCGTTTTTGTTGCCTTGCTAACGAATTATGACGCCCCTAGAACGATATCAAGCTGATCTGAAACGCCCGGAATTCTTCCACGATGCTGCCCAGGAAACGGCGGTGCGTCATTTGCAGCGTCTGTACGACGATCTGGTCGCGGCCTCGCAGAACAAACCGGGCCTGCTCGGCAAACTGTTTGGCAAGAAAGACCAGGTGCCGGTCAAGGGCCTGTACTTCTGGGGCGGCGTTGGTCGCGGCAAGACTTACCTGGTCGATACCTTCTTCGAAGCGCTGCCGTTCAAGGAAAAGACTCGCACTCACTTCCACCGCTTCATGAAGCGCGTGCATGAAGAGATGAAGACCCTCGGCGGCGAGAAAAACCCGCTGACCATCATCGCCAAGCGTTTCTCCGACGAGTCGCGAGTGATTTGTTTCGATGAGTTCTTCGTCTCCGACATCACTGACGCGATGATTCTTGGCACGTTGATGGAAGAGTTGTTCAAGAACGGCGTGACCCTGGTCGCGACGTCGAACATCGTGCCGGACGGCCTGTACAAGGACGGCCTGCAGCGTGCGCGTTTCCTGCCGGCCATTGCGCTGATCAAGCAGAACACCGAGATCGTCAACGTCGACAGCGGCGTCGATTACCGTCTGCGCCACCTCGAGCAAGCGGAGCTGTTCCACTTTCCGCTGGATGACGCTGCCCAGGAAAGCCTGCGCAAGAGCTTCCGGGCCCTGACGCCGGAATGCACGGCAGCCATCGAGAACGACGTGCTGGTGATCGAGAACCGTGAAATCCGTGCCGTGCGCACCTGCGATGACGTGGCCTGGTTCGACTTCCGCGAACTCTGCGACGGCCCACGCAGCCAGAACGATTACATCGAACTGGGTAAAATCTTCCACGCCGTGTTGCTCAGCAACGTCGAGCAGATGAGCGTCACCACCGACGACATCGCCCGCCGCTTTATCAACATGGTCGACGAGTTCTACGACCGTAACGTGAAGCTGATCATTTCTGCCGAAGTCGAGCTCAAAGACCTCTACACCGGCGGTCGCCTGAACTTTGAGTTCCAGCGCACGCTTAGTCGTTTGCTGGAAATGCAGTCACACGAATTCCTGTCTCGGGCGCATAAGCCGTAGAGCTATTCAAAAATAAGTAGAACTTTTCGGAAAATAGAAAGGGCCTGCAATGCAGGCCCTTTTTTTGCGCGCTGTTTTGTCAGTTCTGAACGAGAAAGCGCGCCAGTTCATCTTGTTGCTGGCAGCCAATGAGCAGCCACAGCAAGATTCTGGTTTTGCGTGGACAGAGAAATCCAGCCATCGATGCACCTTTACGGATCAGGTCCATCTCGCTGCCAATAAACCCGTAGGTCGATTGAGCCGTGCTGCCCGAACCCGTCCGGGTGGCGACGATGACAGGGATTTTTCTGGCAATGGTTTCAATCACCTCCGACCAGCTCGCGCAAACGTGTCCTGCACCGAAACCCGCAATCACTAGCCCGTCGTAGCCCAGTTCGAGGATGTTCTCGAGTAACAGGGTATCGGCGCCAAGCGACGCTTCCAGAAGGGCAATCTTCTGTGTGGTCTGCTGAGGCAATGGTAGAACCCTGCGCTGAACCGGCAAGCGCAGATAGTTGACGGTGTTTTCCATCAGCATGCCGGCAGGACCAACGATAGGGGAGGAAAAAGCCTGCAATGCCAATGAATCGGTTTTGCGGACGGCGTTCGCTGAATGAATCTGCCCGTTCATCACCACGTGAACGCCTCGTTGACGGCTGTTTTCAGCCAGTGCGACCCGGCAAGCATCCAGTAGATTCGCCGGACCATCGGCCCCTACCTGATTTGCCGAACGCATGGCGCCGGTCAGGACCAAAGGTTCGTCGTGATCCCACAAGTAATCGAAAAATGTGGCCGTTTCTTCCAGGGTATCCGTCCCCTGAGTGATGACAACACCTGCAGCGCCTTGCTTGACCTGAAAATTCGCCCAAGCAAGAACACTCAACAAGAACTCGAAATCCAGCGAGGCGCTGGGCAACAGTCCGAGCGTTTCTACGGTGACCCGTGCCAGCGTCGTCAACTCTGGTACCGAGGCCAGCAGGATTTCGCCGCTGACGGTCGGGATCACCCCTTCGGCGGCGTTGCTGGCTTGCATGCTCACGGTGCCGCCGAGCGCCGCGATGGCGAGTTTGGGCAGGTCCATGTGATACCTCATTTGCTTGTGATGAGAAGTGGCTGTATCCGGAGCTGGTCCGTGATACAGCCCAATCGCGACACTCTTCAGCTGGCTATCAGCAGCCCTATGAACGGAATGATCAGCAACGTACTGATGGCCATGGCTAGTACATTGCCGATGAAACCATGCATGTCGGCCGGCAACCGCTTGGCAATTGCGCACGCCAGCGGTGGCGCAATCAGGGCCCCCAGCAGTGCGCTTGAGGCGATGACCTGCCAACTGCCCCCATACGTCAGAACGGCCGCCGGCACGACTGACACCAACGGAACGTAGGTCGGATACCAGCCGCGCAATATCCATTGCCGACGCCAGATCACCACCCCTAGCGCCGAGGTCAACGCCTGCGCGGCGATCAGTTGCGGCAGCAAGCCCGTGCCGTACACCGGGCTTGTCGGGTTCAAGGTGTAAGCCAGCAAGGCACCCGCTATCAAGCCGAGACTGGCCCATTCATTGCCAAAGAACGGCGCTTCCGAAAAGTCGGCCAACACCCGGCGAAGGCTCCACACGACACCATAATCAGGCGTTTTGGTGATGGCGGGTGCGAGCACAGGGGCGGACGGTTTCTTGGATGGGGCGGACTTCACCAGGCTCGGCAGGTAACGGCAGAGCAGAAAAGCGCCGACACTGGCGACCGCCATGCCCGTGACATTGCCGATCACAGCCGGCAATCCGAGGGGATTGCAGACGTAATTGACGATCAGCAAGCACATCGGAGTGACGAAGACGGCGCCCATGATTGCGCCATTGATCGTGACCTTCCAGCCGCCGCCAAACATCAGCACCATTGCCGCCGGCAATGAAACAAAGGCTGCAAACGTGGGTTGCCAACTGGTGGCCGTGACCGTCCAGCCCCACAGCAGGTTGCTCAGCAACAGGCCCAGTAACGAACTGGTGACGAGCCATGGCCATAATCCGCTGCCGTAACAAATGGTAAAGCCTTGCCAGGCTTTTCCCGTTCGATTCGCCCAGTAGGCCAGATAGGCACCTGCCAACAGCCCGATCGAAGCGAATTCGTGTTTATAGAACGCAACCTCGCTGATGTCTCCCAGGACCCAGCGCAACCAGGCGCTCGGCTCCGGAAGGCTCGATACCATGTGACTGTAGTCTGGCCAATGGGCTGACCAGGATATGCGGTAGGTGAATGAAAGCCAGATGACTAACAGTGTCGTGCCGAGCATCAACCAGATGATCGTTATATCTAGCGTCGATCTGGCGGCAAGCTGGTTTTGCGGTTTTTCATTTGTGGTTCCCATCAGTCATGCCCCCTTATCAGCGCGGCAGACAAGGGTGCAGGGTGTAACCGAGCATCTGATCGTAGAGATCGGCTCGACGATCGCGATGCAAATCGTTCAGGTTGTTCCAGATGGGCGCGCTGCGCGAGCTGGTCAGGTCGATGTCGGCAAACAGGATTTCCTGCTTGTCCGCTGAAGCTACTTGGCCAATCGGCCAGCCGTTGGTGCCCGCGATCAGCGAGCAGCCCAGGTAACGTGCACCGCGCTCTTCGCCGATCCGGCTTGCGGCCGCAATAAATACATTGTTGACGTGAGCAGCCGTCATCGTCAGGTACGACGCCATGCACTTGCCGGCGTCATCGAATAGAGGCGGCGGGGTCCAGACCCAGTTGTTCAGGCTGCAAATGATGTCGGCGCCTTGCTGACTCAAAATGCGCGGTACTTCCGGGAACCAGATGTCCCAGCAGATCAACAACCCTATGCGACCGATTGGGGTGTCGAAAACCGGGAAGCCCAGATCGCCCGGCGTGAACCACAGTTTCTCCATATTCCATAAATGAGCTTTTCGATATTTGCCGATAAAGCCGTCCGGTCCGACCAGAACGCCGGTGTTGAACAGGCGCATGCCGTCGCGTTCTGTCAAACCGGCGACCAGATAAACCTTGTGCTGACGGGCAAAGTCCATCCAGCTCTGCACGCTCGGCCCGCCAGGAACCTCCTCCGAATGTTCGAACGCATCCTGTCGGCTGCTGAAGAAATAACCTGTGCTTGAAAGCTCAGGCAGGACAATGAGATTCGCACCATCATTTGCCGCTTCCAGAGCCAATTCCAGGCTACGACGCAGATTTGTTTCGTGATTTTTCATGCCGACTTGTGGATCGAATTGCACGACTGCTACACGAACAGGGCTTGTTGGCTCGCTCATTCCCGATGACCTCTTTTTTATTGTTATTCACGCTGTTTAATTGCGTATTCATAAGAGTCGAATCGGCGCGAGGGCGTAAGTCAGCCATTTCCGTTTAGGGTGTAGTCCGTATCCCAAGATGAAAGGGCGAGGCGCTTGGTTTGTGGGGGCGAAGACAGAGCCAATGCACGCCGTGCATGGCTCTGAAGGGGGGATCAGGTTCCGACGTTATAGTGCGGGTAGTCGCTCATGGAAAAACCGCCTTGGAAGGCCGCGGCAGTTTTGTTGCAGATATGGATGACCGCATCGACGGCGCCCCGAAAGCATGGCTCGGTCCAGCCGGCATCAACTGAAAATGACTCCCCGGAAAAATACAGACCTGAAACATGCGCGAAGTCCCGGTTGTACTTCATCAGGCTCACGGCGTCGTAGTAGGTGCCAGGTCGGTATAACTTTGCGCAACCCAACGCATTTTTATCGGTCATCCAACGTTGGACCACTGCTTGATCAAGGCCAATATACGAAGAGATTTTCTCCTGGATGTTGGCGGAATTCATGAGGATCCGGTCCAGCTCTTTGGCACACTTGTACACCAATTCCTTGTCGGTGAATGAGGCCAGTTTGGTGGCGTCATCCTCCCATGTGTAACTTAAAAGGATGCAGTCATAGCTATAGTTATCGTTGTAGCGATAGGTGTAGACGTCATGAATGAAACTGTCAGTGACGATGGCTTGCGGGATTTTGCTGTTTTTTGAAAGGAAGGATTTTTTTAACGGTGCGAAGACTTTGCAACTGGTTTCCCAATGCGCGGTTTTGTAGGCATTGATCGTCTCGAACGGCAGCATCTGTGGCGTGAAGTTTTCAAGCTTGATGCGAGTTTCTATCAGCCACGAGGGAAGGGTCATGATGACCGAATCAAAGTCATCGAAGTGCTCCTGGATTTGCTCGGGTTGGCTGTGTTTCCAGTTGTAGTAGACGCGTGTTTTCTGGTTCGTCAGTTTTTGAAGTTTTGTAACGGAGGAGTCCGTGAGCAAACCGTTGTTCCTTTCCCGGCAGTGTTCGTAGAAGGACTTTCCGGTTTCGTCGGTTTTCATGAACAGCAGGCATTCGTCCAGCGCAGAGAGCCCGATGTAGCGGGGTCTGTCGAAACTCAGCCCCATCGAGTCAAAAACGGCTTCGTTGTGCAGGTAGGGTGAATCTATCGGATCGCCAGTTGAGTCCACCCGACCATGGATCAATTGCAGTTGGCTGCTGAATCCAAAAATGGCAGTGCGCAGGGGGTAAAGGGAGCAGACATCGTAAAAGGCACCCCAGCTACCGTCGCCGATGCCAATGGCATAGAAAATCGCGGACTCCTGTGCGGACATTCCCATTCCGCCAAAGTCCCCCGGTGAACGTTCATCCCAGGCTTGCAGAGCGGGCATGCTGACCAGATCGCGAAACGAAACACTCTCGTATTTTTCAACGATAGCGGCCCACATGGCTTCCCATTCCTGGCTGGCGTAAACCTCTGCGACGTGCCGGGTCATGCGATCGGCAAAGGCTTTCCACTTTGCATAAACTTTTTGCAGTTCTTCACCGGGAGGTGGTGTCTGGCCATCTTCATTTTTCCAGATCAGCATCTGCGGAGTCGGTCCGCCGCACATGCTGCCTTCTCGCAGATAGATGCCGGTCGAGGTGACCCACTGGCTTCCGGGATTGGCGAAATCCGAAAACGCCAGGTCGAACGCCTTTGCGTAGTAAGCCATCAGTGACCGGCCCTCTGTCGGTGGCTCGCCCGCCCGGTTGAAGAAGGGCATGCGCATGGCCCCCATTTCAAACGGTGTATGGCTCATCGGCGAGTGCGGGCTTCCAGGAACGGTCAGGTGCCTGCCACCGATGCGTCTGGATTGTTCTATGAGGGTGATGTGGGTGAACCCGCAACGATAAAGTTCTCTGGCAGCAGTCAGTCCGGTGACACCGGCGCCAATAATGCAAATTTTATGTTGTGGGTCAGTTGCCTTGGCGATGCCGTTTTCCTGTTCAACCAAAGCTCGATAGTCGAAGCACAAGTCGGGTGGATTCGGAAAGCGGGTCGCCCATTTGTTTTCAGCCGAGCGCTTGGTTCGAGCGGCTTCCTTTGCTACGAATGACGGGTAGTTGTAGCTTGATCCGATGGTCACTGTTGATCTTCCCTGATGGTGTTTTTAGGGAACGATGTTGAAGTTTTTAAGGGGCGGGGTCTGTGAGCAGAATCGAATGCTCTGGCGCTCTGTATTCCGCTTTTTGCGTAGGAAAATGCATAGCGAAAGAATTGCGCACGCAAAACTTGATGTGGGGGCGAGTTTGCTCGCGATAACAATGTGTCAGTCACATCAATGCTGGATGTGCCGTCATTATCGCGAGCAGGCTCGCTCCTACTTGGGATGTGTGTTGGATTTGAGTATTACGCCGCTTGCTGAAACTGCTGCCGATACTGGTTCGGGGACAACTCCGTGTGCTGGCGGAACAGTCGCGCGAAGAAGCTCGCATCATCGTAACCAACTTCATAGCTGATGGTCTTGATGCTCTTGCGGCTGCCGGACAACAAGCCCTTGGCCGTCTCGATGCGCAGTCGCTGCAGGTAGTGCAGCGGTTTGTCGCCGGTAGCGGTCTGGAAACGACGCATGAAATTGCGGATGCTCATGCCGTGTTCGCGGGCCACGTCTTCGAAGCGGAACTTGTCGGCGAAGTGTTCTTCGAGCCAATGCTGGATCTGCAGAATGATCACGTCCTGGTGCAGCTTCTGCCCGCCGAAACCGATCCGCCCCGGCGCATAGCTGCGCTGCACTTCGTAAAGAATGTCGCGGGCCACGGCCTGGGCCACGTTGGCGCCGCAAAAACGCTCGATCAGGTAAATGTAGAGATCGCAGGCCGAGGTGGTGCCGCCGGCGCAATACAGGTTGTCGGCGTCAGTCAGGTGTTTGTCCTGATTGAGCTGGACCTGCGGGAAGCGCTCGGCAAACGCATTGAAGAAACGCCAGTAGGTCGTCGCTTCCTTGCCATCGAGCAGCCCGGCCTCGGCCAGCCAGAACACACCGGTCGCTTCGCCACACAACACGGCACCGCGTGCATGCTGCTGACGCAGCCACGGCAGGACCTGTGGATAACGTTTGCAGAGGGTATCGAAATCGTCCCAGAAGGCGGGAAGGATGATGACGTCGGCATTTTCCAGGCCGCCGTCCACCGGCATGATCACGTCGCTGAAGCTATTCACCGGTTTGCCGTCGGGGCTGACCAGCCGGGTTTCAAACGCCGGTGTCAGGCCGTGGCCCAGTTGTTTGCCATAGCGCAGGCTGGCCAGATGGAAGAAATCCTTGGCTTGCATGAGGGTGGAAGCGAAAACCCGGTCGATAGCCAGGATGCTGACGCGCCGCAAGGGCGTGGAGACTTGGTTAGACATAATTCAACTTTATTCTTATAGGGGAAAGTGGTCACCAGACGGCTGGATCGTCTTATTTTTTGTCGGATGTGTCCAGTGTCCTGTATCGGAAGCGAGGCTTAGTCTCTAGAGGTCAATTCCGGCTAACAATAACCACAGGTGCCGCATGATCCCCAGAACCTTGTTCAGCTCCGAGCACGAACTTTTTCGCGATAGCGTGCGAACGTTCCTCGAAAAAGAGGCCGTGCCGTTCCATGGACAATGGGAAAAACAAGGCTATATCGACCGCAAACTCTGGAACAAGGCGGGGGAGGCGGGGATGCTCTGTTCGCATTTGCCGGAAGAATACGGCGGGCTGGGGGCGGACTTTCTCTACAGCGCGGTGGTGATCGAAGAGGTCGGTCGCCTGGGTCTGACCGGCATCGGCTTTTCTCTTCATTCGGACATTGTGGCGCCTTACATCCTGCATTACGGCAGTGAAGCGTTGAAACACAAATACCTGCCCAAACTGGTGTCTGGCGAGATGGTCACCGCGATTGCCATGACCGAGCCGGGTGCTGGTTCCGACCTGCAAGGAGTGAAAACCACCGCTGTGCTGGATGGCGACGAATACGTGATCAACGGTTCGAAGACGTTCATCACCAATGGCTTTCTGGCTGACCTGGTGATCGTCGTGGCCAAGACCGATCCGAAGGCAGGGGCGAAGGGCACCAGTCTGTTTCTGGTGGAGGCCAATACGCCGGGCTTCGCCAAGGGCAAGCGTCTGGAAAAGGTCGGCATGAAGGCTCAGGACACCTCGGAGCTGTTCTTCCAGGACGTTCGGGTGCCAAAGGAAAATCTGCTGGGCCAGGCCGGGATGGGTTTCGCTTACCTGATGCAGGAACTGCCGCAGGAGCGTCTGACGGTCGCGGTGGGTGGCTTGGCGTCAGCCGAAGCGGCGTTGCAATGGACGCTGGATTACACCCGTGAGCGCAAGGCTTTCGGCAAGGCCATCGCCGACTTCCAGAACACCCGCTTCAAACTCGCTGAAATGGCGACCGAAATCCAGATCGGCCGGGTTTTCGTCGATCGCTGCCTGGAACTGCATCTGCAAGGCAAACTCGACGTGCCGACAGCGGCAATGGCCAAGTACTGGGGCACCGACCTGCAATGCAAGGTGCTCGATGAATGCGTGCAGTTGCATGGCGGTTACGGATTCATGTGGGAATACCCGATCGCCCGGGCGTGGGCAGATGCGCGGGTGCAGCGGATCTATGCCGGGACCAATGAGATCATGAAGGAGATTATTGCGCGGTCGCTGTAATTTGCAGTGACTGGGCGGACGCCATCGCGGGCAAGCCCGCTCCCACAAGGATTGCGCTGCACCTGTGGGAGCGGGCTTGCCCGCGATTGGATCTAAAGATCAATCAAGGAGCAGGATTCGGATGATCCTGGTGAATCGCCTCGATCCCAGCCAACACTTCGTCGGAAAGTTTGAGCTCGAAGCTGGCAATGTTGCTGTCCAGTTGCTCGAGCGTGGTGGCGCCGATGATGTTGCTGGTGACGAACGGTTGCTGTGTGACGAATGCCAGTGCCATCTGCGCCGGATCCAGACCGTGTTCACGAGCCAATGCCACATAACGGCTGCACGCTGCCTCTGACTGAGGATTGAAGTAGCGGCTGAAGCGGCTGTAGAGGCTCAGGCGACCTTTGGGCGGACGCGCGCCACCTTCGTATTTGCCCGACAGGAAGCCGAACGCCAGTGGTGAATAAGCGAGCAGGCCGCACTGTTCGCGGATGGCGATTTCCGCCAGGCCGACTTCGAAGCTGCGATTGAGCAGGTTGTAGGGGTTCTGGATCGATACGGCGCGCGGCCAGCCACGGGCTTCGGCGAGGGCGAGGAAACGCATGGTGCCCCATGGGGTTTCGTTGGACAGGCCGATGTGGCGGATCTTGCCGGCCTTGACCTGTTCGTCCAGTGCTTCGAGGGTGTCTTCCAATGGCGTGAGGTTGACTTCGCTCGTGTGCTTGTAGCCCAGTTGTCCGAAGAAATTGGTGCTGCGTTCCGGCCAGTGCAACTGATAGAGGTCGATGTAGTCGGTCTGCAAGCGCTTGAGGCTCGCATCCACGGCCTGGACGATG
This sequence comes from Pseudomonas sp. BF-R-26, assembly GCF_019947395.1. Classification (NCBI taxonomy): domain Bacteria; kingdom Pseudomonadati; phylum Pseudomonadota; class Gammaproteobacteria; order Pseudomonadales; family Pseudomonadaceae; genus Pseudomonas; species Pseudomonas sp. BF-R-26. Next base: position 107,566 of record NZ_JAGYGK010000011.1, read on the forward strand.
TGCTCGCGGTTGTGCTTGAGGTTTTTGTCGCGGATGTAGTCGATGGTATTTCCGGGGCCGGCGATCTTGCTTGCCAGGATCCAGTCGGCGCGATCGCCGCGACTTTTGAAGTAATTGCCGATGTAACGCTCGGTGGTGGCATAGGTTTCGGCCTTGGGCGGCACCGGGTACATTTCGGCGGTGTCGATGAAATTGATGCCCGCGCTCTTGGCCCGTTCGATCTGGGCGAAGGCTTCAGCCTCGCTGTTTTGCTCGCCCCAGGTCATGGTGCCGAGGCAGATTGCACTCACGTTCAGATTGGTACGGCCTAGCTGGCGATAGTCCATCGGGTGCTCCTTGGGCAAAACAATCATAAAAGCAGGTTGAATTATTTTTCGCAATCTGCATAATTGCGCACCTCTTTCTGCAGTGGAAGTGATGCGCCGCCGCCGAAGAATCTTGCCGTTGAACGGACGCGCCGACCCGAGCCCCCGAAAGCGTCTGTATCCGGCTGCCTTTGACTTGTCAAAGTACGCACTATTCAGTAAGATCCGCCGTCTAATTTACAGGGCGGCCCCTGAGGCTATAAAGAATGAAAACTTTTACTGCTAAACCGGAAACAGTACAGCGCGACTGGTTTGTCGTCGACGCTGCAGGTCAGACCCTGGGTCGTCTGGCCACCGAAATCGCGAGCCGTCTGCGTGGCAAGCATAAAGCTGAGTACACTCCTCACGTTGACACCGGCGATTACATCGTCGTTATCAATGCCGAGCAGATTCGTGTAACCGGTGCTAAAACCACCGACAAAATCTACTACTCCCACTCCGGTTTCCCGGGCGGCATCAAGTCGATCAACTTCGAAAAGCTGATCGCTAAAGCCCCTGAGCGCGTGATCGAGACCGCGGTCAAAGGCATGCTGCCTAAGAACCCGCTGGGTCGCGACATGTATCGTAAGCTGAAAGTCTATGCGGGCGCTGTACACCCTCATACTGCTCAGCAGCCCCAAGAACTGAAGTTTTAACGGAATAGTTCATTATGTCGGCGACTCAAAATTACGGCACTGGCCGTCGCAAGACCGCAACCGCACGCGTTTTCCTGCGTCCGGGTACTGGTAACATCTCCATCAACAACCGTTCGCTGGATAATTTCTTCGGCCGCGAAACTGCCCGCATGGTAGTTCGTCAGCCGCTGGAATTGACTGAGACTGTCGAGAAGTTCGACATCTACGTCACCGTGATCGGCGGTGGTGTAAGTGGTCAAGCTGGCGCAATCCGCCACGGTATCACTCGCGCACTGATGCAGTACGACGAAACCCTGCGTGGCGCTCTGCGCAAAGCTGGCTTCGTTACTCGCGATGCTCGTGAAGTTGAACGTAAGAAAGTTGGTCTGCGTAAAGCGCGTAAGCGTCCGCAGTACTCGAAGCGTTAATTCGCTTTCGCGTTCAAAAAGAACGCCCAGTTTCCTCGCGAAGCTGGGCGTTTTTTTATGGGCGCGATTTATCAATGAATTGCGCTGTGACAACTTGCCACATCCGCAGAAGCCCTATACTGCAAGGCTTGGCAGTGGAGCCCCTCGGTAATTACCTTGTCAGAATTGGGGCTTTTCATTACCATTCGGCAAAATTTTTATAAGTTCAGATTTTTACTTAGTAGACGCCTGATTTAACAGGCCACAAAGCTGATGGGAGAGGACTGAATGAGCAATGACGGCGTGAATGCAGGCCGGCGTCGCTTCTTGGTAGCAGCCACATCCGTGGTGGGTGCTGCAGGAGCGGTGGGGGCTGCGGTCCCGTTCGTGGGGTCATGGTTTCCCAGTGCCAAGGCGAAAGCTGCAGGTGCACCGGTGAAAGTGAATGTCAGCAAAATCGAGCCAGGTCAGCAGATGATTGCTGAGTGGCGCGGCCAGCCGGTGTTCATTGTCCGCCGTACGGAGGAAATCCTGGGGAATCTGAAAAAGATCGAGGGCCAGCTGTCTGACCCGACCTCCAAGAACTCTACGCAACCGACCTATGTCGACCCGGAGACGCGTTCGATCAAGCCAGAAGTTCTGCTGCTGATCGGTATCTGCACTCACCTGGGTTGCTCTCCGACCTTCCGTCCAGAAGTGGCACCTGCCGACCTGGGCAAGGATTGGGTAGGTGGTTATTTCTGCCCTTGCCACGGTTCCCATTACGATTTGGCTGGCCGCGTCTACAAGTCGCAACCTGCGCCTTTGAACCTGCCAGTTCCCCCGCATTCCTATGAGACCGATGACATCATTGTCATTGGCGTCGATACGGAGAAAGCGTGATGAGCAAGTTCATGGATTGGGTTGATGCGCGCTTCCCCGCGACCAAAATGTGGGAAGACCATCTCAGCAAGTACTACGCCCCGAAGAACTTCAACTTCTTCTATTTCTTTGGCTCCCTCGCACTGCTCGTTCTGGTCAACCAGATCGTTACCGGTGTCTGGCTGACGATGAGCTACACCCCGTCGGCGGAAGAAGCGTTTGCTTCCGTCGAATACATCATGCGCGACGTCGAGTACGGCTCGATCCTGCGTCTGCTGCACTCCACCGGCGCTTCGGCGTTCTTTATCGTGGTCTATCTGCACATGTTCCGTGGTCTGCTTTACGGTTCGTACCAGAAGCCGCGTGAGCTGGTGTGGGTGTTCGGCATGCTGATCTACCTGGCGTTGATGGCTGAGGCCTTCATGGGTTATCTGCTGCCGTGGGGCCAGATGTCCTACTGGGGCGCCCAGGTGATCATCTCGCTGTTCGGTGCGATCCCGGTCATCGGTAACGACCTGACCCAGTGGATTCGTGGTGACTACCTGATTTCCGGTATTACCCTGAACCGCTTCTTCGCCTTGCATGTGGTTGCGCTGCCGATCGTGATCCTCGGTCTGGTGGTGGTGCACATTCTGGCGCTGCACGAAGTCGGTTCGAACAATCCGGATGGCGTCGACATCAAGAAGCACAAAGACGAAAACGGCGTACCGCTGGACGGCATTGCCTTCCACCCGTACTACACCGTGAAAGATATCGTCGGCGTGGTGGTGTTCCTGTTCATCTTCTGCTCGATCGTATTCTTCTTCCCGGAAATGGGCGGCTACTTCCTCGAGAAGCCGAACTTTGAAGTGGCGAACGCCTTCAAGACCCCTGAGCACATCGCTCCGGTCTGGTACTTCACACCGTTCTACGCGATTCTGCGGGCGGTTCCGGACAAGCTCCTGGGCGTAATCGCCATGGGCGCGGCCATCGCTGTGCTGTTCGTCCTGCCGTGGCTCGATCGCAGCCCGGTCAAGTCGATGCGCTACAAAGGCTGGCTGAGCAAGATCTGGCTCTGGGTGTTCTGCATCTCGTTCGTGATCCTGGGTGTGTTGGGTGTTCTGGCACCAACGCCAGGCCGTACGTTGCTGTCGCAGGTATGTACCTTCCTGTACTTCGCCTACTTCATTCTGATGCCGTTCTACACCAGGCTCGAGAAGACCAAACCGGTTCCGGAAAGGGTGACTGGCTGATGAAAAAGCTATTTGCTGTAATGATTCTTGCGGCGATGCCTGTACTGTCTTTCGCATCGACATCGAGTGGCCCGGAGCTGGAAAAGGTCGATATCGACGTTTCTGACAAGGCTGCCATGCAGGACGGCGCACGTACGTTCGCCAACTATTGCATGGGCTGCCACAGCGCCAAGTTCCAGCGCTACGAGCGTGTTGCCGATGACCTGGGCATTCCTCATGAGCTGATGCTCGAGAAGCTGGTGTTCACCGGCGCCAAGATTGGCGATCACATGAACATCGGCATGCAGCCGGCTGATGCCAAGACCTGGTTCGGTGCGGCGCCGCCCGACCTGACGCTGGTGGCTCGTGTTCGTGGCACAGACTGGCTCTACGGCTACCTGCGTTCCTTCTATGAAGACCCGTCGCGTCCTTGGGGCGTGAACAACAAGGTGTTCCCGAACGTCGGCATGCCTAACGTTCTGGTCGGCCTACAGGGTCGTCAGGTGGTAGGCTGTAAGCAAGTTCAAATCGTCGAAGACGGCAAGAAGCAATACGATCCGCTGACCGGCACCGCTTTGACCCATGAAGCCTGCGATCAACTGACTGTATTGCCGAAAACCGGCACGCTGAACGAAGAGCAGTTCGACGAGAAGGTCAAGAACCTGGTGACCTTCCTGGCCTACTCGGCCAACCCGGTGAAGCTGCAGCATCAGCGCATCGGTACCTATGTGTTGCTGTACCTGGCGTTCTTCTTCGTATTCGCTTACTTGCTCAAGCGTGAATACTGGAAAGACGTCCATTGATAAAGCTGTAAGCCATTGCTGTTAATCGCGCGCGCCCAAGGGCGTCTCTGAAGGTGTAACGAGTCTGGTGATCCAGGCGTTACGGGAGGCGCCCTCTGGGCGCGCGTGTTTTTCCGTTTCCGATAATTTCAACAAGCGAGGAGGACCGCCATGGGCGTGACCAATCGGTTGGCCTGTTACTCCGACCCCGCCGACCACTATTCCCACCGAGTGCGCATCGTACTTGCAGAGAAGGGTGTCAGCGCCGAGATCATTTACGTGGAAGCTGGTCGCCAGCCGCCTAAACTGATTGAGGTGAACCCTTACGGAAGTCTACCCACCCTGGTCGATCGTGACCTGGCGTTGTGGGAGTCGACCGTGGTGATGGAGTATCTGGATGAGCGTTACCCGCACCCGCCATTGCTGCCGGTTTATCCTGTGGCGCGTGCCAACAGTCGTCTGCTGATTCATCGCATTCAGCGTGACTGGTGTGGTCTGGTGGATTTGATTCTGGATTCGCGGACCAAGGAAGCAGCCCGTGTCGTGGCTCGTAAAGAGCTGCGCGAAAGCCTGACAGGCGTGTCGCCGTTGTTTGCCGACAAGCCGTTTTTCCTCAGTGAGGAACAAAGTCTGGTGGATTGCTGCCTATTACCAATACTCTGGCGATTGCCGATTCTGGGTATTGAACTGCCGCGGCCTGCCAAGCCGCTGCTTGATTATATGGAGCGCTCGTTTGCGCGTGAGGCTTTCCAGGCGAGTCTGTCTGGTGTCGAACGCGATATGCGCTAAGGCTTAAGGAGCCGCTATGAACTCCAGTCGACCTTATCTGGTCCGCGCGCTCTACGAGTGGATTGTGGACAACGATTGCACCCCGCACATGCTGGTTAATTCCGAGTATCCATCGGTGCAGGTGCCTCAGGGTTTTGCCAGTGACGGACAGATTGTCCTGAACGTTTCCCCGGCAGCCGTGCGTCATCTGCACATGGACAACGAGGCAGTCAGTTTCGAGGGGCGCTTCGGTGGCGTTCCGCACACCCTGTACGTGCCTATCGCATCGATCCTGGGCATTTACGCTCGGGAGAACGGTCAGGGCATGGTGTTCGATATGGAATCGCCTCTGGAAGACGAGGAAGATATCGAGGCGGATGATGATGTTCCGCCACCCGACAGCGAGCCGCCGCGTCCCAGCGGTCGACCGAGTTTGAAGGTGGTGAAGTAAAAAAAAAGGCGATCCGAATGGATCGCCTTTTTTTTTACTTCACCACCTTCAAACGGGTAGGAGCTGCCGAAGGCTGCGATCTTTTGACTTTGTTTTTCAAGATCAAAAGATCGCAGCCTTTGGCAGCTCCTACAGGGCGGTGGCAATCTCGAGGATGCCATCGCCGGTAAGCAAGTATCAGTCGATGTACTCAAACAACTTCACGATCTTCTGCACGCCGGAAACGCCTTGTACCAGATTGGTCGCCTGGGCTGCTTCCTGCTTGGTCAGAAGACCCAGCAGATAGACGATGCCGTTTTCCGTCACAACCTTGATGCGCGACCCCGGGATGGAAGCGTCGGTGAGCATCTGGGTCTTGATCTTGGTAGTCAGCCAGGTGTCGTTCTGGCGCGCCAGCAGCGAGGAGGGCGCCAGTACTTGCAGCTCGTTGTGCACCTTCTTTACCCGCTGAACGGCCGAGGCAACCTGTTCGGCCTTGGCCTTGAGGTCGGCGCGAGGGGTTTGCCCGGCGAGCAGCACCACACCATTGAAGCTGGTGACGACGATGTGCGAGTTGTTGTCCAGGTCTGGATCGGCCTTGGCGATGTTTACACCGGCCTTGGTTTCGATCAGGGAGTCGTCGATCTTGCTACCGAAGGTGCGGGTGCCACGGTCATCATCGATCGGTGCTTCACGGCTGGCGTTAACCACCGAGGTGCAGCCGCTGATGCCAAGGCACAGGGTCAAGGCCAGAAGGCCTAGGCGATTAGGGGTCATTCTTCACTCCCGAACAGTTGGCTGTCGATCAAATCGCAAAGGCAATGGATCGCCAGCAGGTGGACTTCCTGAATACGTGCGGTGACGTTGGCCGGTACGCGAATCTCGACGTCCTCAGGCAAAAGCAGTGACGCCATGCCGCCGCCATCACGACCGGTCAATGCTACGACAATCATTTCGCGATCATGTGCGGCCTGGATCGCTTGAATTATGTTTGCCGAGTTGCCGCTGGTGGAAATCGCCAGCAAAACATCACCCGGCTGGCCGAGGGCGCGAATCTGTTTGGAGAAGATTTCGTTGTAGCTGTAATCGTTGGCGATCGAGGTGATCGTCGAGCTGTCGGTGGTCAGCGCGATGGCGGGCAGGCTCGGGCGCTCGCGCTCGAAGCGGTTGAGCAGCTCGGATGAGAAGTGCTGTGCGTCACCGGCGGAGCCGCCGTTGCCGCAGGACAGCATTTTGCCCTCGTTGAGCAGGGCGTTGACCATGACCTGGCTGGCTTGCTCGATGTGCGGTGCAAGTACGTCCATCGCCTGTTGCTTGGTGTCGATACTGGCCTGAAAAAGCTGGCGAATTCGCGATTGCATGTCCATCTGTGTGACCTTAATTAGCGCGGCTACTCGGCACATGAATGTGCAGCCCGCAAAGCAAAGAGCAAAAGTGTTGGGTGAAGGTGTCCGGTTTGGGGTGCGCGCGATCAGCTGTCGAAGGCATTCTGCAACCAGTTCAACTGATCAAGGTTGCTGTCGATGGCAACCACGTCGAAGCGGCAGGGGGAATTGGCCCAACGCGACTCGCGCTGAAGAAAATACTGCGCGGCGAAAATCAGTTTCTGCCGTTTGCGCCCATCGATGCTATCGAGCGCGCCACCCCATTGGGTGTTTTTTCTGTAGCGGACTTCGACGAATACTACTGTATCGCCATCAAGCATGACCAGATCAAGCTCGCCGCGTTTACACAACCAGTTCTGCGCCAGCAGGCGCAGACCTTGTTGTTGAAGATGCTCGAGCGCATGACGCTCGGCATCTTTACCGCTTTGCTGGCGTGACCTGTCAGGCATCAGCGCGAGGTATCCGGCAGGCGTTGAATCTGACCGTTGGTGAACTCTGCCCATGGCAACTGACGCTCGACCCGTTGATTCTGAGTCATGCCCAGGCTACCCGATTGGCCCTGGATGCGGCTGTCCGGCAAGGCCTTGAGTTGCCCCAGGCGCGGTGCCAGGCGATAGGCGTCCACGCCCATCGCGTACAGGCGGCCCAAGCTGCCGCCGGCTTGTGGCCATTGTGCAGTGACTTGTTTGCGCAGCGGGTCGTTGGCATCCAGCAGCCATGGGGTTTCGCAGAAGCGAATACCGTTCATGTCGTTGTACTGGTTCTGGTCGCCGCTGGCGCTGAATACGTGGGAGGTGGCGTAAACCGGCACGTCACCCGCGTACTGGAAGTTCAGGGTCGGTTTGATCTGTTGAGCCTGTTGCGGCGTTGCGGCCAGGAAGATGAACTCGATGTCCTGGCGGCGCGAAGGTTGTGCGGCAACCTGCGAGCCAACGGTGCTTTGCAGGCTCTTGGCGCGGCCTTCGCTCTGGCGCAGCTGGAACATGTCGGCAATCTGCTGGGCCAGTTGCACTGGCTGGTCGACGCGTTCAGTGGCGACGATGCTGCCACCGTTGGCTTGCCAATCCTGGCTGAACGCCCGGAGTACGCGATCACCCCATTCGCCTTTCGGCACCATGATGGCGGCGCGGTGCAGGCCATCGGCGCGCGCACGACGGGACACTTCGCGGGCTTCGTCTTCAGCAGCAAGGCCGAACTGGAACAGTTGGGCCGGACCTTGTTCGCCTTCGCTGTAGTTCAGCGCCAGGGTGGTGATCGGCAGTTGTGGGCGTGCGCTGAGCTGTTTGACCAGCGGCTTCTCCAGCGGGCCGACTACAAGTTGCACGCCATCAGCCTGGGCCTTGCGATAGAACTCGTCGAGGGAGGTCAGGCGCGAGCTGTCATAGAACTCGATGGCTGGCGGCTTCTGCCCGGCTTGTTGCGCCTGGTAGTGAGCGGCCATGAAGCCTTCGCGTAGTGCTTTGCCAACTGAACCCAGCGGGCCGTCTTGCGGCAGCAGCAGGGCGATCTTGCTCAGGGGCTGGCTGGCCAGCTCCTTGAGTTTGGTCAGTGGCAACGGCAGCTGGATGGCAGCCGGGTGCTTTGGATTCTGTTCGCGCCAGTTGTCGATCGCAGCTTGCTGCTGTTCCAGGGTGCCGGCTGTTTTCACCGCCAGCGCCAGACGTATCCAGCCGCCGAGGTCGTCGTCGGTGGTCGGCTGCAATTGATCGGTCGGCAGCGAAGCGATCAGGGTCCAGATCGCTTCGTGGTTTTTGCTGGCTGCTTCACCTTCAAGCATCGGGGCAATAAAGATGCGCTCCCGTGCGGCGGCCAGGGTCTGGCCGTCGGCCTCAAGGGCGCGAGCATGAACGGTGCCGGTGCGAACTTGTTGTTCGACGGGCAGTTCGCCCAGGCGTTGCAGGCTCGGATGGCTCAGGGCAGTCAGCGCCGCTTTGGGCTGATTGCGGGCCATGGCCAGTTCAGCCGCCAGGGTGCTGGCGAAGACTTGTTGGCCAGGCTTGAGTTGTTCCACCGGGACCTGTTGCAGGATTTGCGCGGACTGGCCGGCATTGCCCTGACGATAAGCCAGGTCTGCTGCGCTCAAGCGCAATAGAGCGGCTTTTTCCGGATCTTTACTTTTAGTGGCCTGTTCGAGCAGTTGCTCGATACTGGCGTCCGGGGTCCGTGGAAGTTCGCCAAGGCTGGAAGAGGGCGAGCTGGCGCAAGCCGCCAGCAAGGCAGCGAGGCAGAGGGCAGTGAACAGCCGCAGGCAAGCGATCATGTAAGTGTTCCTGATACTCGATCAAATTAGCGTGGAATTGTACCCAAGCACTGGCCGGGGCGCGATGTTACTGGCGTGAATCGATCAATTTAGCTCGTGCAAATGTTGCAGCGCTGCACAAAAGGCTGGAAAACCCGGGGAGGGCAAGGCGTATCGCAAGCGCCGCTACGCGCTACAATGTCGCCTTTTACCGATCATGAGGTGTGCGCTTTGACTGCTCCAGGTGCTTTGAATTCCGCTGCTGGCTCGCTTTATGTGGTGGCGACGCCCATCGGCAACCTGGACGATATCAGTGCGCGTGCGCTGAAGATCCTGCGCGAGGTCGCCTTGATCGCGGCCGAAGATACTCGCCATTCCCAGCGATTGATGCAGCATTTCGGTATTCCCACGCCGCTGGCGGCCTGCCATGAACACAACGAGCGGGAGGAGGGTAACCGCTTTATCACGCGTCTGCTGGCGGGCGACGATGTGGCGTTGATTTCCGACGCCGGGACGCCACTGATTTCCGATCCGGGTTATCACTTGGTGCGTCAGGCCCGTGCCGCAGGAATCAATGTGGTGCCGGTTCCGGGTGCATGTGCATTGATTGCGGCGTTGTCGGCGGCGGGGCTGCCGTCCGACCGTTTCATCTTCGAAGGGTTTTTGCCGGCCAAGGCTGTCGGCCGACGTGCTCGTCTGGAACTCGTTAAAGAAGAACCGCGCACGCTGATTTTCTATGAAGCACCGCATCGCATCCTTGAATGCCTGCAAGACATGGAGCTGGTATTTGGTGCTGAGCGTCCGGCATTGCTGGCGCGGGAACTGACCAAGACCTTCGAAACCCTTAAAGGCTTGCCGTTGGCCGAGTTGCGCGAGTTCGTCGAATCGGACAGCAATCAACAGCGTGGCGAGTGTGTGGTGCTGGTGGCGGGCTGGACTGCCCCTGAGACGGAAGACGCTGTCAGCAGTGAGGCCATGCGCATTCTCAATCTGTTACTCGAAGAGATGCCGCTCAAGCGTGCGGCGGCATTGGCCGCGCAAATTACCGGCGAACGCAAGAATGTGCTTTATCAGGTCGCGCTGGATAAACAGAAGGGCGAGTAAAACCGACATGCAGCGCCGGCCAGAGGCTTTTAGCGCTTGTTCTTCGGCCGCTCTGCCGTTAATCTTCGCGGCGGAGAGTCGATCGGACAGTCGCTGCCCTCTATGAAAATTAGGGGGGGGAGGAAAGTCCGGGCTCCATAGGGCGAAGTGCCAGGTAATGCCTGGGAGGCGTGAGCCTACGGAAAGTGCCACAGAAAATAACCGCCTAAGCGCTTCGGCGCCGGTAAGGGTGAAAAGGTGCGGTAAGAGCGCACCGCACGTCTGGCAACAGTTCGTGGCTAGGTAAACCCCACTTGGAGCAAGACCAAATAGGGTCCCAAGGCGTGGCCCGCGCTGGGACCGGGTAGGTTGCTAAAGATGTCCAGTGATGGCCATCGTAGACGAATGACTGTTCAAGACAGAACCCGGCTTACAGATCGACTCTCCACCTTTTTTTCCTCTCTGCCGAGTCATTGGCAGCGATGTGTGTAATGGCAATTTCCCTCCCTGCTGAATCAATAGCAGAAGCGCTTTTGTAATACCGAAAAAATCTTACTCTTAACAAACTACTTTAACTTCTGAACGCAGCCTTCTGTGCTGATTCAAGTTATTGAGCGAATTCATCCGTCAGATTCTCGTTAACCCTCCTTTTACGCTCCTAAATCTCCGTTCTGTAAGGCTTTTCCTTTAATCCGCGCCTTGACGGTGTGGTGGGCGCATTCCTATAGTGTGCGCAAGTGGCGGAAAGTGGCATGAAGTGGGTTTTTTGAGCGTAAAACGCTAATATTTGGAGAAACGCTGACGTGTTTCGCGGAGCTAACGCTATCAGTCTCGATGCAAAGGGCCGTCTCGCTATGCCGAGCCGGTACCGTGACGAGCTGGTTTCGCGAAGTTCCGGTCAGTTAATCGTCACCATCGATGCCGTTGATCCGTGTTTGTGTGTTTATCCCCTCGATGAGTGGGAAATTATCGAAACCAAACTGCGCGCACTGCCTTCGCTTCGCGAAGAGAACCGCCGCCTGCAACGTTTACTGATTGGTAATGCCGTCGACCTCGAGCTCGATGGCAGTGGTCGTTTTCTGGTTCCACCACGTCTTCGCGAATATGCCAAGTTGGATAAGCGCGCAATGTTGGTAGGCCAACTGAACAAGTTCCAATTGTGGGACGAGGATGCCTGGAATGCGGTTTCTGCCGCTGACCTGGCTGCTATTCAACAACCGGGCGCTATGCCTGATGAACTGCGTGATTTGATCCTGTGACTATTGATAGCGGCTTTAACCACATCACCGTACTGCTTGACGAAGCCGTCGAGGCTCTCGCCGTACGTCCTGATGGCTGCTATCTGGACGGTACGTTCGGACGTGGCGGACACAGTCGGTTGATCCTCAGCCAGCTCGGGCCTGATGGCCGGTTGCTCGGATTCGACAAAGATCCTCAAGCGATTGCCACCGGGCAAACGCTAGCGGCCGAAGACGGCCGCTTTGTCGTTGTGCAGCGCAGCTTTGCCGAGCTCGGTTCGGAAGTTGCCGAGCGCGGTCTGGCCGGCAAGGTCAGCGGCGTTCTGCTCGACCTCGGCGTGTCTTCGCCGCAGCTCGACGACCCTGAGCGCGGTTTCAGTTTCCTCAATGACGGTCCGTTGGACATGCGCATGGACCCGTCCCGCGGGATCAGCGCCGCCGAGTTCGTCAACACCGCGCCGGTGGAAGAAATCGCCCGGGTGTTCAAGCAATACGGCGAAGAGCGTTTCTCCGGTCGCATGGCACGTGCCGTGGCCGAGCGTCGCGACATCAAGCCGTTCGAGCGCACTGGCGATCTGGCTGAAGTGCTGAAAGTCGCCAACCCGGCATGGGAAAAGGGCAAGAACCCGGCCACCCGTGCATTCCAGGGCCTGCGTATCCACGTAAACAACGAACTGGGCGATCTGGAAGCTGGCCTCGAAGCCGCGCTGGAATGCCTGGAAGTGGGCGGCCGTCTGGTCGTCATCAGCTTCCACTCGCTGGAAGACCGCATCGTCAAACTGTTCATGCGCAAACTGGTGAAAGGCGAAGCCGACAACCTGCCGCGCAACCTGCCGGTCCGTCACGTCGCTTTCGAACCGAAAATCAAAATCCATGGCAAAGCGCAGTCCGCCTCCGAGGCCGAACTCAAAGCCAACCCACGTTCCCGTAGCGCCATCATGCGTGTCGCGGAGAAGTTGCGGTGAGCAAGCTTTTCGCCAAGCCACTTCCGGGCGGAAGCTTTTTCATGCTGCTGCTGTTTGTCGGCGTGCTCGTGTCGGCCATCGGCGTGTCCTATAGCGCGCACTGGAACCGTCAGTTGCTGAATTCTCTGTACGGCGAATTGAGTGTGCGCGACAAGGCGCAGGCGGAGTGGGGCCGGTTGATTCTCGAGCAGAGCACCTGGACCGCCCATAGCCGTATCGAAGTCCTGGCCACCGAGCAACTGAAGATGCGCATTCCCGGCGCCGCTGAAGTGCAGATGGTGGCGCCATGATGAAACTCGAAGGCGCGCTCTTTCCATGGCGGTTCCGTCTGGTGGTCGGGTTGCTCGGCATCATGGTGGCGGCGATTGCCTGGCGCATCATTGATTTGCAAGTGGTCGACCGTGCCTTCCTTAAAGGTCAGGGCGATGCGCGCAGCGTTCGTCATATTCCAATTCCGGCTCACCGTGGTCTGATCACCGACCGTAACGGCGAGCCGTTGGCCGTGAGTACCCCGGTCACCACCCTGTGGGCCAACGCCAAGGAAATGCAAACGGCCAAAGAGAAGTGGCCGGCACTGGCGGCTGCCCTGGGGCAGGACCCGAAAGCCCTGGCCGAACGTCTCGAAGCCCAGGCCAATAAAGAATTCATTTATCTGGTGCGCGGGCTGACCCCCGAGCAAGGCCAGGCTGTGCTCGATCTGAAAGTGCCGGGCGTTTATGGCATCGAAGAGTTCCGGCGTTTCTACCCGGCCGGCGAAGTCACCGCTCACATGGTCGGCTTTACCGACATCGATGACCACGGACGCGAAGGCGTCGAGCTTGCCTACGACGAATGGCTGGCCGGCGTGCCCGGCAAGCGACAGGTGATCAAGGACCGGCGCGGCCGGCTGATCAAAGATGTCCAGGTCACCAAAAACGCCAAGGCCGGCAAGCCCTTGGCGTTGTCCATTGACCTGCGTCTGCAATACCTGGCCAACCGTGAACTGCGCAACGCGATCATCGAGAACGGCGCCAAGGCTGGCAGCCTGGTGATCATGGACGTGAAGACCGGCGAGATCCTGGCCATGGTCAACCAGCCGACCTACAACCCGAACAACCGTCGCAACCTGCAGCCGGCGATGATGCGTAACCGCGCGATGATCGACGTGTTCGAGCCGGGTTCGACCATGAAAGCGATTTCCATGAGCGCCGCGATTGAAACCGGCCGCTGGAAGCCGACCGATACCGTTGAGGTGTATCCAGGCACCTTGCAGATTGGTAAGTACACCATCAAGGACGTATCCAAGAGTGAAGGCCCGGTACTCGACCTGACCGGTATTCTGATCAATTCCAGTAACGTCGGCATGAGTAAGGTCGCGTTCGATATTGGCGGCGAAACGATTTTCCGCCTGGCGCAGAAAGTCGGCCTCGGCCAGGACACCGGCCTCGGCTTCCCGGGCGAGCGCGTTGGCAACCTGCCGAACTACCGCGAATGGCGCAAAGCTGAAACCGCGACGCTGTCCTACGGCTACGGTATTTCCGTGACCGCGATCCAGTTGGTCCACGCCTTCTCGGCCCTGGCCAACAATGGTCGCCTCGCGCCGCTGACCCTGATCAAAACCGACAAGGCGCCGCAAACCACACAGGTGTTGCCGGAAGCCGTCGCGAAAACCATGCAAACCATGCTGCAACAAGTGATCGAAGCCCCGCGCGGTGTATTCCGTGCGCAGGTGCCGGCGTATCACGTGGGCGGCAAGTCGGGTACTGCACGTAAAACGTCGGTCGGCACCAAGGGCTACGCCGAGAATTCCTACCGCTCGCTGTTCGCCGGCTTCGGCCCGATGAGCGATCCGCGTTACGCAATCGTGGTGGTGATCGATGAACCGACCAAGGCCGGTTACTTCGGTGGTCTGGTATCGGCGCCGGTGTTCAGCAAAGTGATGTCCGGGACCCTGCGCCTGATGAACGTCACCCCGGACAACCTGCCTGCCACTCAACAAGCGAACGCCGCACCGGTCGTTCCGCTGAAAGCTAATGGAGGGCGCGGCTGATGTCGCTGAGCCTGAACAAGATTTTCGCCCACGCCGGCCGCGATCTGTTGATCCGCGAATTGGCGCTGGACAGCCGTAACGTACGGGCAGGCGATCTGTTTCTCGCGGTTCCTGGTGGCAAGTTCGACGGGCGTGCGCACATCGCCGACGCCTTGCAACGTGGCGCTGCTGCCGTGGCTTATGAAGTCGAAGGCGCGACTGTGCTGCCGATTACCGACGTGCCATTGATTCCGGTCAAAGGCCTGGCGGCGCAGCTGTCGGACATCGCCGGGCGTTTTTATGGCGACCCGAGCCGTCATTTGAACCTGATCGGCGTGACTGGCACCAACGGTAAAACCAGCGTGACCCAATTGGTTGCCCAGGCGCTCGACCTGCTTGGTCAGCACTGCGGCATTGTCGGCACCCTGGGCTCCGGTTTCTACGGCTCGCTGGAAAGCGGTCTGCACACCACACCGAACCCGATTGCGGTGCAAGCGACCCTCGCCGACCTGAAAAAAGCCGGCGCCAAGGCCGTGGCCATGGAAGTCTCTTCCCACGGTCTGGATCAGGGCCGCGTGACTGCGTTGGCATTCGATGTGGCGGTGATGACCAACCTGTCGCGCGATCATCTGGATTACCACGGCACCATGCAGGCCTATGGCGAAACCAAGGCCAAGTTGTTTGCCTGGAATGATCTGAAGTGCCGGGTGGTCAACCTGGACGACGATTTCGGTCGGCAACTGGCTGCCGATAAAGGCGAGTCGCGACTGATCACTTACAGCCTGGAAGATTCCAGCGCCTACCTGTATTGCCGCGAAGCGCAGTTCGATGACGAAGGCGTGCGCGCCACGCTGGTCACGCCGCAAGGCGAGCACCATTTGCGCAGCACCTTGCTCGGTCGTTTCAACTTGAGCAACGTGTTGGCTGCGGTCGGCGCCTTGCTCGGGCTGGACTACGCGCTGGATGAAATTCTCAAAGTGCTGCCGAAACTCGAAGGCCCGGCCGGTCGCATGCAGCGCCTGGGCGGCGGTACCCAGCCGTTGGTGGTGGTCGATTACGCCCACACACCGGATGCGCTGGAAAAAGTCTTGATGGCCCTGCGTCCTCACGCCAAAGGCCGGTTGCTGTGCCTGTTCGGTTGCGGTGGTGATCGCGATCGTGGCAAGCGTCCGCTGATGGCGGAAGTGGTCGAGCGTCTGGCCGATGGCGTACTGGTCACCGATGACAATCCGCGCACCGAAGACCCTACCGTGATTTTCGACGACATCCGCGCCGGTTTCACCGCTGTGGATAAAGTTGCCTTCGTCGCCGGCCGTGGCCAGGCGATTGCCCAATTGATCGGCAGTGCTTCGGCGGATGATGTGGTTGTCCTGGCCGGTAAAGGTCACGAGGACTATCAGGAAATCAACGGCGAGCGCCACGCTTTCTCCGATCTGGTCGAGGCCGATCACGCCCTGACCGCGTGGGAGGTGGCCCATGCTTAAAGCCTTGAAACTGAGCGAACTGACCAGCGCATTGAATGGCCGTCTGATTGCCAGCGACGCCAGCTTCGACGGCGTCAGCATCGACAGCCGCGCAATCAAGCCCGGCCAGCTGTTTATTGCTCTGGCCGGCCCGCGTTTCGATGGCCATGACTACCTCAATGACGTCGCCGCCAAAGGCGCCGTGGGTGCCCTGGTCGAGCGCGAAGTTGCCGACAGCGCGCTGCCGCAACTGCTGGTCAAGGACACCCGCCAGGCCCTCGGCCAATTGGGCGCGATGAACCGTGCGGCATTCACTCAGCCGGTCGTGGCCATCACCGGTTCCAGCGGCAAGACCACGGTCAAGGAAATGCTCGCGAGCATCCTGCGCACGCGCGGTCCGGTGTTGGCGACCCGAGGCAACCTGAACAATGACCTGGGTGCTCCGCTGACCCTGCTCGAATTGGCACCGGAACATACCGCTGCCGTGATCGAACTCGGCGCTTCGCGGCTCGGCGAGATTGCCTACACCGTCGGCATGACCAAGCCCCGCGTGGCTGTTATCAACAACGCTGGGACCGCCCACGTCGGCGAGTTCGGCGGGCCGGAAAAAATCGTTGAAGCCAAGGGCGAGATTCTCGAAGGGCTGGATGCCGATGGCGTCGCCGTGCTGAATCTCGACGACAAGGCTTTTGAAATCTGGAAAACCCGAACCGCCGGTCGCAAAGTGCTGACGTTTGCCCTGAGCAACATCAGCGCCGACTTCTACGCCAGCGATCTGGACCGCGATGCCCGCGGTTGCCCGGCGTTCAACCTGCACAGCCCTGAAGGTGTGGAACGGGTTCAGCTGAACCTGCTCGGCACCCATAACGTCGCCAATGCCATGGCCGCCGCCGCTGCAGCCCATGCCTTGGGCGTGTCGCTGTTCGGCATCGCCACCGGTCTCGGCGCCGTGCAACCGGTCAAGGGTCGCACCGTCGCGCAACTGGCAACTAACGGTATGCGCGTGATCGATGACACGTACAACGCAAACCCCACCTCCATGTGCGCCGCCGTTGATATACTCGCCGGCTTTTCCGGCCGCACCGTTTTGGTGCTCGGAGATATCGGCGAGTTGGGCGATTGGGCGGAGCAGGGGCACCGCGATGTGGGCGAGTACGCTCGCGGCAAGGTTTCCGCGCTTTACGCGGTCGGGCCAATGATGACCCACGCCGTAAACGCTTTCGGCGAGCAGGCTTTTCACTTCAGCACTCAGGCTGAGCTGATCAAGGCCCTGGAAGCCGAGCAGGACACAAACACCACCATTTTGATCAAGGGCTCGCGCAGCGCCGCGATGGAAAACATCGTCGCCGCTTTGTGCGGGACCCGTCTGGAGAAACATTAATGCTGCTGCTGCTAGCGGAGTATCTGCAACAGTTCTACAAAGGCTTCGCGGTCTTTCAGTACCTGACCCTGCGCGGGATTCTCGGTGTGCTGACTGCGCTGGTCTTGTCGCTGTGCTATGGCCCCTGGATGATCCGCACCTTGCAGAACCGTCAGATCGGTCAATCCGTTCGCAACGACGGCCCGCAATCGCACCTGTCCAAATCCGGCACCCCGACCATGGGCGGCGCGCTGATTCTGTCGTCCATCGGCGTCAGTACGTTGCTTTGGGCCGACCTGAGCAACCGTTATGTCTGGACCGTGTTGCTGGTGACGTTGCTGTTCGGCGCCATCGGCTGGGTCGATGACTACCGCAAAGTGATCGAGAAAAACTCTAAAGGCCTTCCGAGCCGCTGGAAGTATTTCTGGCAGTCGGTGTTCGGCCTCGGCGCGGCGATCTTCCTTTATATGACCGCGGCAACGCCGGTAGAAACCACCCTGATCCTGCCGATGCTCAAGGACTACAGCATCCCGCTGGGCGCGGGTTTCATCGTCCTGACCTATTTCGTAATCGTTGGCTCGAGCAACGCGGTCAACCTGACCGACGGCCTCGACGGTCTGGCGATCATGCCTACCGTGATGGTCGGCGGCGGCTTGGGGATCTTCTGCTATCTGTCGGGTAACGTGAAATTCGCCGAATACCTGCTGATTCCTTACGTACCGGGCGCGGGTGAGTTGATCGTGTTCTGCGGCGCGTTGATCGGCGCGGGCCTGGGTTTCCTCTGGTTCAACACCTATCCGGCCCAAGTGTTCATGGGCGACGTCGGCGCACTGGCGCTGGGCGCGGCCTTGGGCACCATCGCGGTGATCGTCCGTCAGGAAATCGTCCTGTTCATCATGGGCGGCGTGTTCGTGATGGAGACCCTGTCGGTTGTCATCCAGGTTGCCTCCTTTAAGTTGACCGGTCGCCGTGTGTTCCGCATGGCACCGATACACCACCACTTTGAACTCAAGGGCTGGCCCGAGCCGCGTGTGATCGTCCGTTTCTGGATCATCACCGTGATTCTGGTACTGGTCGGCCTTGCCACCCTGAAGCTGAGGTAGAACGAGTGTCTCTGATCGCTTCTGACCACTTCCGCATCGTTGTCGGCCTCGGCAAGAGCGGCATGTCCCTGGTTCGCTTCCTGGCGAACCGGGGCGTGTCGTTTGCTGTCGCCGATACGCGGGAAAATCCACCGGAACTGGCCACGCTCAAGCGTGACTATCCGCACGTGGAAGTGCGTTGTGGCGAGCTGGACGTCGAATTCCTGTGCCGTGCCGACGAGCTCTACGTGAGCCCCGGCCTGGCGCTGGCGACCCCGGCCCTGCAGGCTGCTGCCGCCCGTGGCGTGAAGTTGTCCGGCGACATCGAGCTGTTCGCGCGTAACGCGAAGGCACCGATTGTCGCCATCAGCGGTTCCAACGCCAAAAGCACCGTTACCACCCTGGTCGGCGAGATGGCGGCTGCGGCCGGCAAGCGTGTTGCCGTCGGCGGCAACCTCGGTACGCCGGCGCTGGATTTGCTCAGCGACGACGTCGAGTTGTACGTGATGGAACTGTCGAGCTTCCAGCTCGAAACCACCGATCAACTCAACGCCGAAGTGGCGACCGTGCTCAACATCAGCGAAGACCACATGGACCGCTACAGCGGTCTGCCGGCTTATCACCTGGCCAAGCACCGGATCTTCCGGGGCGCCAGGCAGTTTGTGGTCAACCGTCAGGACGCCCTGAGCCGTCCGCTGATGGGCGAAGGCCAACCGTGCTGGACCTTCGGTTTGAGCAAACCCGACTTCAAGGCCTTTGGTATCCGGGAAGAGAATGGCGAGAAATACCTGGCCTTCGAATTCCAGAACCTGATGCCAGTGCGCGAGTTGAAGATTCGTGGCGCGCATAACCAGTCCAACGCCCTGGCGGCCTTGGCGCTGGGCCACGCCGTGGGGCTGCCGTTCGACGCCATGCTCTCGAGCCTGCGTACTTTCGCCGGCCTCGAGCATCGCTGCCAATGGGTTCGCGACCTGAACGGCGTGAGCTACTACAACGATTCCAAAGCCACCAACGTAGGTGCCGCACTGGCCGCCATCGAAGGTCTGGGTGCAGACATCGACGGCAAACTCGTGCTGATCGCCGGTGGCGATGGCAAGGGTGCCGAGTTCAAGGACCTGCGTGATCCGGTCGCGGCCAACTGCCGTGCGGTGGTGCTGATGGGCCGGGATTCCGAGCTGATCGCCCAAGCCATCGGCGATGGCGTACCGCTGATTCGCGTCAATTCGCTGGACGAAGCCGTCGCGCAATGCCGCGCCATCGCCGAACCGGGCGACGCGGTGCTGCTGTCACCGGCCTGCGCCAGTTTCGACATGTTCAAGAACTACGAAGATCGCGGTCACCAGTTCGTCCGCGCCGTGGAGGACTTGGCATGAGCCTCCTGAATATCATCAAGCCGTACCCGTCGCCGATCATCACCGGGCGCGGCATCGACCTCGATTTCCCGATGCTCGCCGGTTGCCTTGCGCTGCTGGGTCTTGGGCTGGTGATGATTGCATCGGCATCGACCGAAGTGGCGGCGGTGCAGTCGGGCAGTGCCCTGTATTACATGATTCGCCACCTTATCTATGTGGTGCTGGGCCTTGGTGCCTGCATCGTTACCATGATGATTCCGATCGCTACCTGGCAACGCCTGGGCTGGCTGATGCTGATTGGTGCGTTCGGTTTGCTGGTGATGGTGATCGTCCCCGGGATCGGCCGTGAAGTGAACGGTTCGATGCGCTGGATCGGCTTCAGTTTCTTCAACGTTCAGCCTTCCGAGATCGCCAAGGTATTCGTGGTGATCTACCTCGCCGGTTATCTGGTGCGTCGCCAGAAAGAAGTGCGTGAAAGCTGGATGGGCTTCTTCAAGCCGTTCATCGTTCTGCTGCCGATGGCTGGACTGTTGCTGATGGAACCGGACTTCGGTGCCACCGTCGTGATGATGGGGGCTGCGGCGGCGATGCTGTTCCTCGGCGGGGTCGGGCTGTTCCGTTTCTCCTTGATGGTCGTCCTGGCTGTCGGTGCGGTGGTGTTGTTGATTCAAATGCAGCCGTATCGAATGGCGCGACTGACCAACTTTGCGGATCCGTGGGCCGACCAGTTCGGCGCTGGCTATCAGTTGTCTCAAGCCTTGATCGCTTTCGGTCGCGGCGAATGGCTGGGCGTTGGCCTGGGCAACAGCGTGCAGAAACAGTTCTACCTGCCGGAAGCCCACACTGACTTCGTGTTCTCGGTCCTGGCCGAAGAGCTGGGTGCCGTGGGTTCTTTGTGCACCGTAGCGCTGTTCGTCTTTGTCTGTATTCGTGGCATGTACATCGGTTATTGGGCCGAGAAAGCCAAGCAATTTTTCGCCGCCTACATCGCGTACGGCTTGTCGTTCCTGTGGATTGGTCAGTTCCTGATCAACATCGGCGTGAACGTCGGCCTGCTGCCAACCAAGGGTCTGACCCTGCCATTCCTCAGTTATGGCGGCAGTTCGTTGGTGATCTGCTGTGCCTGTCTTGGCTTGTTGCTGCGCATCGAGTGGGAGAGTCGAACCCACTTGGGCAGTGAAGAGATGGAGTTCCATGAGAGCGACTTCGCCGAGGAGCCGAACCATGGGCGCTAACGTATTGATCATGGCCGGCGGCACCGGGGGCCACGTGTTCCCGGCACTGGCCTGCGCTCGGGAGTTCCAGGCCCGCGGGTACACCGTGCACTGGCTCGGCACGCCGCGCGGGATCGAAAACGATCTGGTGCCGGCGGCCGGTCTTGAATTGCATCGGATCAACGCCAGCGGTTTGCGCGGCAAGGGCAAATTGTCCCTGCTCAAGGCACCGTTCATGTTGCTCAAGTCGATCTGGCAGGCGCGGGCGATTATTCGTCAGCTGCGGCCGGTGTGCGTGGTCGGCTTCGGTGGTTACGTGACCGGCCCCGGCGGCGTTGCAGCCAAACTGGCTGGCGTACCGGTGATCGTTCATGAACAGAACGCTGTGGCGGGTACCGCCAATCGGTTGCTGGTGCCGTTGGCCGCCCGAGTCTGTGAAGCGTTCCCCGACACCTTTACCCTGTCGAACAGCCGTCGCACCACCGGTAACCCGGTGCGCACCGAGCTGTTCCTCGAAACACCGCGACCTGCCCTGGCCGGTCGCAAGGCGCGTTTGCTGATCCTGGGCGGAAGCCTGGGCGCAGAGCCGTTGAACAAGTTGCTGCCTGAAGCCCTGTCGCAAGTCGCCCCCGACCTGCGTCCGGACGTGTTTCATCAGGCCGGCAAAAACCACGATGAAGTAACTGCAGAGCGCTATCGCGCAGCTGGCGTCGAGGCGCAAGTGCAGCCTTTCATCAAAGACATGGCCCAAGCCTATGGCTGGGCCGACCTGGTGGTGTGCCGCGCAGGCGCGCTGACCATCAGTGAACTGGCGGCTGCCGGTCTGCCCTCGATGCTGGTGCCTTTGCCCCATGCGATCGACGATCACCAGACCCGCAACGCCGATTATTTGGCCCGTGAAGGCGCTGCCTTCCTGATGCCGCAAAGAACGACTGGCGCAGCGGATCTTGCCGCTCGCCTGACAGAGGTCTTGATGCAACCGCAACGACTCAACGACATGGCCACCGCGGCACGCCGCCTGGCCAAACCCGATGCCACTCGTAATGTGGTCGATACCTGCCTGGAGGTGGCCCATGGTTGAGAACAAGAAAGCCATGCCGCACCCGGAAATGCGCCGCATCCGTCGCATCCACTTCGTCGGTATCGGCGGCGTGGGCATGTGCGGCATTGCTGAAGTGTTGCTGAACCTGGGCTATGAAGTGTCCGGTTCCGACCTGAAAGCATCGCCGGTGACCGAGCGCCTGGAATCCTTCGGTGCCCACATCTATATCGGCCACCGTGCCGAGAACACCGCGAACGCCGATGTGCTGGTCACCTCCAGTGCCGTGAACACTTCCAATCCGGAAGTGGCCACGGCCCTGGAACGCCGGATTCCGGTGGTGCCGCGTGCCGAGATGCTGGCCGAACTGATGCGCTACCGCCACGGCATTGCCGTCGCCGGTACCCACGGCAAAACCACCACCACCAGCCTGATCGCCTCGGTGTTCGCCGCCGGTGGCCTGGACCCGACATTCGTGATCGGTGGTCGTCTGAATGCCGCGGGCACCAATGCCCAGCTCGGCACCAGCCGTTACCTGATTGCTGAAGCCGACGAAAGCGATGCCAGTTTCCTGCACTTGCAGCCGCTGGTAGCCGTGGTCACCAACATTGACGCCGACCACATGGCGACCTACGACGGCGACTTCAACAAACTGAAGAAAACCTTCGTCGAGTTCCTGCACAACCTGCCGTTCTACGGTCTGGCGGTGGTGTGCCTGGACGATCCGGTGGTGCGTGAAATCCTCCCGCAGGTGAAACGTCCGACGGTCACTTATGGCTTTGGCGACGATGCCGACGTGCGCGCGATCAATGTGCGCCAACAAGGCATGCAGACCTTCTTTACCGTGCTGCGCCCGGACCGTGAGCCGCTGGATGTCTCGGTGAACATGCCGGGCAACCACAACGTGTTGAACGCGCTGGCGACCATTTGCATCGCCACCGACGAAGGCGTCAGCGATGAAGCTATCGTCCAGGGCCTGTCCGGGTTCCAGGGTGTCGGTCGTCGCTTCCAGGTGTACGGCGAACTGCCCGTTGAAGGCGGCAACGTGATGCTGGTGGACGACTACGGTCACCACCCGACCGAAGTCGCGGCCGTGATCAAAGCCGTGCGCGGTGGTTGGCCGGAGCGACGTCTGGTGATGGTTTACCAGCCGCACCGTTACAGCCGCACCCGCGATCTGTACGACGATTTCGTCAATGTACTGGCCGACGCCAACGTGCTGTTGCTGATGGAAGTTTACCCGGCCGGCGAAGAGCCGATCCCGGGCGCCGACAGCCGCAAGCTGTGCAACAGCATTCGTCAGCGCGGTCAGCTCGACCCGATCTACATCGAGCGCGGCATCGACCTCGCGCCAATCGTCAAGCCGCTGCTGCGTGCCGGCGACATTCTGCTGTGCCAGGGCGCCGGTGATATCGGCGGTCTCGCACCGAAATTGTTGAATAGTCCGTTGTTCGCTGGCGCGGTTGCCGCGCCAAGCGTGGGGAAGTTGAAATGACTGCTGCTTACGCCAACCTCGTCTCCACTATCGCGCCGAAAGACTTCGGCCGCGTCGCCGTGCTGTTCGGCGGCAAGAGTGCCGAGCGTGAGGTCTCCCTGAAATCGGGTAACGCGGTGCTCGAAGCACTGCAAAGCGCCGGTGTGGACGCCTTCGGTCTTGATGTGGGCGATGACCTGCTGCAGCGTCTGATGAGCGAAAAAATCGATCGCGCCTTCATCATCCTCCACGGTCGTGGCGGTGAAGACGGCAGCATGCAGGGCCTGCTCGAATGCCTGGGTATTCCATACACCGGCAGCGGCATTCTGGCCTCGGCACTGGCCATGGACAAACTGCGCACCAAGCAGGTCTGGCACAGCCTCGGTATTCCGACGCCACGCCATGCGGTACTGAGCTCTGAGGCCGATTGTATTTCGGCGGCCACGGAACTGGGCTTCCCTTTGATCGTCAAACCGGCCCATGAAGGTTCCAGTATCGGGATGGCCAAAGTGACTTGCGCGTCTGAATTGATCGACGCGTGGAAAGCGGCCAGTACCTACGATTCGCAAGTGTTGGTCGAGCAATGGATTCAAGGTCCGGAGTTCACCATCGCCACCCTGCGTGACCAGGTGTTGCCTCCGATTGCCTTGGGCACGCCACACACTTTCTACGACTACGACGCCAAGTACGTGGCTTCCGATACCCAGTACCGGATTCCGTGTGGCCTGGACAGCAACAAAGAAAAAGAACTCATGGACCTCACGGCCAAAGCCTGTGAGGCGCTGGGTATCGCCGGTTGGGGAAGGGCAGACGTGATGCAGGACGCCGACGGGCAGTTCTGGTTCCTGGAAGTCAATACCGCACCGGGCATGACCGATCACAGTCTGGTTCCGATGGCGGCCCGTGCCGCTGGCCTGGATTTCCAGCAACTGGTTCTGGCGATTCTGGCTGCAAGCATTGCCGGCAACAACGAGCCGCGAGGTTAAGACCATGCAAGGCGCTCAGCTACGTCATCAGCCCTCCGCACCCGGCCGCAAGCCGGTGCCGCGGGGTGCCAGCCGAATGGTTGCCAAAGAGCCGATGTCCGCGCGCCTGCCGAAAGCCAACTTCGGTTTTCTGAAAAGCCTGTTCTGGCCCGTGCTGCTGGTTGCATTGGGGTTCGGCACTTATGAAGGCGCACAGCGTTTGCTGCCGTACGCCGATCGGCCGATCACCAAAATAGCGGTGCAGGGCGACTTGAGTTACATCAGCCAGCAAGCGGTGCAGCAGCGGATCGCCCCCTACGTGGCGTCGAGCTTCTTCACCATCGACCTGGAGAGCATGCGTACCGAGCTTGAAACGATGCCATGGATTGCCCACGCCGAAGTGCGCAGGGTATGGCCGGATCAAGTAGTGATTCGCCTGGAAGAACAACTGCCGGTGGCCCGTTGGGGCGATGAGTCGCTGTTGAACAACCAGGGGCAGGCGTTCACCCCGCGTGAGCTGGCGAACTACGAACACTTGCCACAGCTGTTCGGCCCACAACGGGCCCAGCAGCAAGTGATGCAGCAATACCAGGTGCTGAGCCAGATGCTCAGGCCATTGGGCTTCTCGATTGCACGCCTGGAGTTGCGTGAACGAGGCAGCTGGTTCCTGACCACCGGCGCCGGCAGCGCGGGCCCGGGAATCGAACTGCTGCTGGGACGCGGCAACCTGGTGGAAAAGATGCGCCGCTTCATTGCCATCTATGACAAGACGCTCAAAGAGCAGATTACGAACATTGCGCGCATCGATCTGCGCTACGCCAACGGCCTTGCTGTTGGCTGGCGGGAACCTGTAGCGCCCACGACAGCCCAACCCGCTGTCGCGAAGAATTAAGAAGAGGCAGGACCCATGGCAAACGTGCAAAGCGGCAAAATGATCGTCGGTCTCGATATCGGCACCTCCAAGGTGGTGGCGCTGGTCGGCGAGGTCTCGGACGACGGCACGCTCGAAATCGTCGGGATCGGTACTCATCCGTCCCGCGGCCTGAAAAAAGGCGTGGTGGTGAACATCGAGTCCACCGTCCAGTCGATCCAGCGCGCGATCGAAGAAGCGCAGCTGATGGCCGGTTGCCGAATCCACTCGGCGTTTGTCGGCGTGGCCGGCAATCACATCCGCAGCCTGAACTCCCACGGCATCGTGGCGATTCGTGATCGCGAAGTCAGCTCCGCCGACCTTGAGCGCGTTCTCGACGCCGCCCAGGCTGTGGCGATTCCGGCTGACCAGCGCGTGCTGCACACCCTGCCGCAGGATTACGTGATCGATAACCAGGAAGGCGTTCGTGAGCCGCTGGGCATGTCCGGCGTGCGTCTGGAAGCCAAGGTTCACGTGGTCACCTGCGCCGTCAACGCCGCACAGAACATTGAAAAATGCGTGCGCCGCTGCGGTCTGGAAATCGACGACATCATTCTCGAGCAGTTGGCCTCGGCCTACTCGGTTCTGACCGACGACGAGAAAGAGCTGGGCGTGTGCCTGGTGGACATCGGCGGCGGCACCACCGACATCGCGATCTTCACCGAAGGTGCGATCCGTCACACCGCGGTGATCCCGATTGCGGGCGATCAGGTGACCAACGACATCGCCATGGCGCTGCGCACCCCGACCCAGTACGCCGAAGAAATCAAGATTCGCTACGCCTGCGCCCTGGCCAAACTGGCCGGTGCCGGTGAAACCATCAAGGTGCCGAGCGTCGGCGACCGTCCACCGCGCGAGTTGTCCCGTCAGGCCCTGGCCGAAGTGGTCGAGCCGCGTTACGACGAGCTGTTCACCCTGATCCAGGCTGAACTGCGCCGCAGTGGCTACGAAGACCTGATCCCGGCCGGCATCGTGCTGACCGGCGGTACCTCGAAGATGGAAGGCGCGGTCGAACTGGCCGAAGAGATCTTCCACATGCCGGTTCGCCTGGGCGTGCCGCATGGCGTCAAGGGCCTGGACGACGTGGTCCGCAACCCGATTTATTCCACCGGCGTTGGCCTGTTGATGTACGGCCTGCAGAAGCAGTCCGACGGGATTTCGTTCTCGGGCATCGGCAGCCGCGACAGCTACAGCAATGACGAACCGAAAGTCGCCTTGCTCGATCGCTTCAAGAGCTGGGTACAAGGCAATTTCTAAAGCTTTACCGCAACACCGCTTCAAACAGCAGTAGGCGAAAAAACTAGAGAATGTAAGGAGAGGGAAAATGTTCGAACTCGTAGACAACATCCCCGCAAGCCCGGTAATTAAAGTTATCGGTGTTGGCGGTGGCGGCGGCAACGCTGTCAATCACATGGTCAAGAGCAACATTGAAGGCGTTGAATTCATCTGCGCCAACACTGATGCCCAAGCGCTGAAAAGCATCGGCGCGCGGACCATCCTGCAACTGGGTACCGGCGTGACCAAAGGCCTGGGCGCCGGCGCCAACCCTGAAGTAGGTCGTCAGGCCGCTCTCGAAGACCGTGAGCGCATTGCCGAAGTCCTGCAGGGCACCAATATGGTGTTCATCACAACCGGCATGGGCGGTGGTACCGGTACCGGTGCTGCGCCGATCATTGCCGAAGTGGCCAAGGAAATGGGGATCCTCACCGTTGCGGTGGTGACCCGTCCTTTCCCGTTCGAAGGTCGCAAGCGTATGCAGATCGCCGACGAAGGTATTCGTCTGCTGTCTGAAAGCGTCGACTCGTTGATCACCATTCCCAACGAGAAGCTGCTGACCATCCTCGGTAAAGACGCAAGCCTGCTGTCGGCTTTCGCCAAGGCCGACGATGTACTGGCCGGTGCCGTTCGCGGTATCTCCGACATCATCAAGCGTCCGGGCATGATCAACGTCGACTTTGCCGACGTGCGTACCGTGATGAGCGAAATGGGCATGGCGATGATGGGCACTGGCTGCGCCAGCGGTCCGAACCGTGCACGTGAGGCCACCGAAGCGGCCATTCGCAACCCGTTGCTCGAAGACGTGAACCTGCAAGGCGCACGCGGCATCCTGGTGAACATCACCGCCGGTCCTGACCTGTCCCTGGGTGAGTACTCCGACGTGGGTAGCATCATCGAAGCCTTCGCTTCCGAGCACGCAATGGTCAAGGTCGGTACCGTTATCGATCCGGACATGCGCGACGAGCTGCACGTGACTGTTGTTGCCACTGGTTTAGGCGCTAAAATCGAGAAGCCTGTGAAGGTCATCGACAATACCGTTCACACCTCGATGGCTTCCCAGCCACAACAACAAGCCCCTGTTCGTCAAGAACAGCCTGCGGTGAACTACCGTGACCTGGATCGTCCGACCGTCATGCGCAACCAGGCTCAGGCCGGTGCTGCGACTGCCGCGAAGATGAACCCGCAAGATGACCTGGACTACCTGGACATCCCGGCTTTCCTGCGTCGTCAGGCCGATTGATGAAATGTATCAGGGGTATTAGGGTGATTGGTGTTCAGCAAAGGTCTGGTCTGCTATCATCGCCAGCCTTTGTTGATACCAGTTCGCAATTTGCGCTGAAGCGGCCCATGCCATGATAAAACAACGCACCCTGAAGAATATTATCCGTGCCACAGGTGTCGGCCTGCACTCCGGGGAGAAGGTCTATCTGACCCTCAAGCCAGCGCCCGTCGACACCGGCATTGTGTTTTGTCGTGCTGACCTCGACCCTGTGGTGCAGATTCCTGCCCGCGCGGAAAACGTTGGCGAAACCACTATGTCGACCACGCTTGTTAACGGTGACGTCAAAGTGGACACGGTGGAGCACCTGCTCTCGGCCATGGCTGGCCTGGGCATCGATAACGCCTACGTCGAGCTCTCCGCGTCCGAAGTCCCGATCATGGATGGTAGCGCTGGACCCTTCGTATTCCTGATTCAATCGGCCGGCCTGGAAGAACAGGACGCCGCCAAGAAGTTCATCCGGATCTTGCGGGAAGTGACAGTGGAAGACGGCGACAAGCGCGCCACTTTCGTCCCTTTCGAAGGTTTCAAAGTGAGCTTCGAGATCGATTTCGATCACCCGGTTTTCCGTGACCGCACACAAAGTGCAAGCGTGGATTTTTCCAGCACTTCGTTCGTAAAAGAAGTCAGCCGCGCCCGTACCTTTGGTTTCATGAGTGATATCGAGTACCTGCGCAAGCACAACCTCGCACTCGGCGGCAGCGTTGAAAACGCTATTGTGGTCGACGCGGATGGTGTACTGAACGAAGACGGCCTTCGCTATGAAGACGAATTCGTGAAGCACAAGATCCTCGATGCAATTGGTGATCTCTACCTACTGGGCAATAGCCTGATTGGTGAGTTCAAGGGCTTCAAGTCCGGACATGCATTGAACAACCAGCTGCTGCGCAAGTTGATTGAGCAGACAGATGCTTGGGAAGTCGTGACTTTCGAAGACGCCAGCACTGCACCGATCTCTTACATGCGTCCTGTTGCGGCCGTGTAAGCAAAAAAACCTCTCTAGTTTTTAAAGGCTACCTTCGGGTGGCCTTTTTTTATGGCTTCGGGAAAGTGGTGTGGTGTCTGTTATGACCCCATCGCGGGCAAGCCCGCTCCCACAGGTTGTGCGGTTGACGCGGATTCGGGCACGACGCACAACCTGTGGGAGCCGGGCTTGCCCGCGATAGGGCCAGTCGTCACAACGCAAATTTCACTACGTAGCAACCACCCGATTGCGCCCATTTTCCTTGGCCTGATACAGCGCCTTGTCCGCCGCAAACAGCAACTGCTCCAGGCTGATATCGGCCGCCGTCGTCCAGGTACTGATACCAATACTGACAGTAATCGGCGACGTATCGCCCCCCACCAACGGCAACTGCTCCACCGCTGCGCGGACGTTGTCGGCAATCTGTTGTGCGCCGGCGCTGTCGGTTTCGGCCAGGATCACCGAAAACTCCTCGCCACCGTAACGGGCGACCAGATCCGCCGGCCGTCGAACATGAGTGCCGATCACCTTGGCCACCCAGCGCAAGGCATCGTCGCCGCCCTGGTGGCCATGGCGATCATTGAACGCCTTGAAGTGATCGACATCGATCATCAGCAACGACAATGGCAGGCCGGAACGTTGGGCGCGAAACCATTCATGGCGCAGGGCCTGATCCAGGCTTCGACGGTTGGCCAGACCGGTCAGGGGATCGGTGGCGGCCAGTTGCGCCAATTCCTGCTCGGCACTTTGGCGCCGACGCAATTCCCGGCAGAGCAACCAGGTCAGCCACAACAGGCTCACGCAGAGGGCAATGGTCGCAAAGCTGACCACCACCGCAGTGCGCTTCCAGGCCGCAAAGACCTCTTCGCTCGAGAGCGCAACGATGACGATCAACGGCAAGTTCCCGACCTTGGAGAAGGTGTACAAACGCTTGGCCTGGTATCGATCGGACATGCTTGTGAAGCTGCCGTTGCCTTCTTTGACGATGCGCTGGAAATTGGGGCGGTTACTGAAGTTCTTGCCGATCAGCTCTTCGGCAAGGCGTGGTTGCTGAGCCAGAAGAGTCCCATCCTTGCTGATCAGATTGACCGTGCTATCACGACCGATGTTCAAGCTGTTGAACAACTGATCGAAGTAACTCAACCGCATGGCAGCTTCGGCCACGCCCAGGAACTCACCCTGGGAGCCGTTCACCCGGCGGCTGAAACTGATCCGCCAATCCTGTTCGGGCGACCTGGCTCTGAAGGGGGGACTGATGAACATGCCCGGGTCCGGGTTATTCACGTGGGACTGGAAGTATTCGCGATCGGCATAGTTGCCCTGCATGGGCTCCACTGAGGCCGAGTCGGCGATCACGTCGCCCTTGTTGTCGAGCAACAAAATGTTGCCCTTGTACGGCGCGGCAGTGGCGCGGTCGAAATAGGCCAGATGGCGAACGGCTGGAGAAACGCTCTTGAGGTCTTCTCGCTGGGAGGCAGCGATCAAACCCAGCAGGGACACATCATAGAGTTCGACATTGCGCAGCACGTCGGCATCGATCAATTGCACGATATTGTTGGCGGCGCGAGCAGCGGACAATTCGGCATTGGCGCGTTCACGGATCAGCAGAAAGGTCACGATGCTGAGTATCGCAATCACCAACAACAAACTACCGAGAACCAGAAGCCGCTCCGATCGTGTCGAACGGATCGGATGTTGAGATTTCGCACTGCTCACACTCATGGTTCTGACTTCTGCAAATAAGGCGTTATGAAAGTTCTTTTACAAGAATCGGGCAGAGTCCCAGAAACCGGTCGCGTCCAGAGCGCCTATATAAATGCCGGATAAAAAAAAGGCCAGCAAAACATGCTGGCCTTTTGCTAATTGAAGCTTAGAAGACATTCATCGGGTCGTCGACAATTACCGAAAACCGACGGAGCAGGTTCAACACCACAACAAAAAAAAGCCGCTGATAGCAGCGGCTTTGAAAACAACTTTTCAAAGGGAAGAGCCGATGAAAAGTGTCGAGGGAAATAGGGCGATACGTAAGGATCAGCTGTCTTTCTCAACCTGTGGCAGGGCTTGAGTACTCGACGCTTGAGGGATTTGCGCAGCTTCCTGGGTCTTGGCCGTCAGTTCGCTTTGAAACTGTTCGTAAGCCTTGGTTCGCACCGCGTTTTGCGCGACGAATGTCTGCGACTCTTCAGCCATGGCGAACGGAGACAGAAACAAGGAAGACAAAACAAAAGCGCTGGCAATACCCATACTGCTGGACATCTTTAAACCCTTCTTGCTTGGCAAGTGCTGTTTGATGGGGCAACGATAAGGGGCTTGGGCGAGGGGAAAAAGAGCGGGTTGCAGAAAGGACTGTTGCGCTTTAGGTAAGAGTGGTAGTGCGAAGAAGGACACCTGTGGCGAGGGGGCTTGTCGGAACGCCGCATCGCCCCGTTCGGCTGCGAAGCAGTCGTAAAACCGGCTTGCGCGGTGTGAATGATGTAACGCGGTTGGATGTTTTAAGGGCCGCTTCGCAGCCCAACGGGGGCAAGCCCCCTCGCCACAGAGGGATTAAACCGGGAGGTGAATCCCGAACGTATTCATCCCATGATCACTGCGCACAAACACATCCCCGCCATGCATCAGCGCAATCGCCTTGACGATTGCCAGTCCCAGACCGTGATTGTTGCCACTGTTGCCACTGTTGCCACTGTTGCTGCGCGATGCATCGACCCGGTAGAAGCGCTCGAACAATCGCGGCAGATGCTCATTGGCAATCGGCGATCCCGGGTTGGCGACGCCGATGCTGACCTGATGCTCTTCGACTTCGATCCGTACCTGAATCACTTGCCCGGGCTCGGTGTGCTGCACCGCGTTGCTCAGCAAGTTGATCAATGCCCGGCGCAGATGGGCGATCTCGATTCGTACCTGCGCATCGCCACTGACCTCGACCTGAACCTGCGCATCCTCAAGAATGAAATCCAGATATTCCAACGTGGTCGCCACTTCGTCGGCCAATGAGGTGGACGTCAGTTTAGTGGCCTTGCTGCCCTGGTCGGCGCTGGCGAGGAACAGCATGTCGTTGATGATCGAGCGCAGCCGCTCGAGTTCTTCGAGGTTCGATTGCAGCACTTCAAAATAGTGTTCGGCCGAACGCCCGCGTGTCAGCGCAACCTGGGTCTGGCCGATCAGGTTGGTCAGCGGCGAGCGCAGTTCATGGGCCACGTCGGCGTTGAACGATTCCAGCCGCGAGTAGGCCTGTTCGACCCGTTCCAGAGTAGCGTTGAACGAGCTGACAAACTGATTCAGTTCCGGTGGCAATGGTGACAATTGCAGTCGTCCGGACAACCTTGGTGGGGCCAGTCGCTGGGCTTCCTGCGACAACTTGATCAGCGGCTTGAGTCCGATCCGCGCCACCCAGTAACCGAGTAGCGAGGCCAGCAATACACCCACGATCGCCAGGCTGATCAGGGCGATCAGCAAGTGATGCTGCGTCTCGTAAAAGGTTTCGGTGTCGATGCCGATCATGAAGCGTAGCGGCGGGCGTTGGTCCTTGGCCGGCAACTCAGTGACCAGCACTTTCAGCGGGTACGGATGGTCGGGCAATTCCATGTCGCGCATACCCAACGGGCCTTGGGCGAAAGTGCGGATCGGCGCGTCGGGCTGGCCGTATTCATAACCGGGATTGCCACTGACTACCCAAAAGCGGATGCGCTTGTCTTCTTCGCTCAGCAGCTTGAGCTTGGCGTTGATCTTCACCCAATGCTCGGGCGTGCCATAACGGTTGAGCGCCGATTCGAGCACGCTGTAACGCGCATCGAGTTCGGCTTCGGGCAGCAGGCCCAGACCCTTGTCGACCTGTTGATACAGCGCACCGCCGATCAACAGGAACACTAGTAGTGCCACCAGCGTAAACATCCCGCTCAGGCGTAGCGCGATCGAATTACTGGACACCACGGCTCTCCAGCACATAACCCATGCCGCGAATGGTGTGCAGCAATTTCTCTTCGAACGGCCCGTCGAGTTTGGCCCGCAGGCGTTTGATCGCGACTTCGACCACGTTAGCGTCGCTGTCGAAATTGATGTCCCAGACCATCTCGGCGATGGCGGTTTTCGAGAGGATTTCCCCTTGTCGCCGCGCCAGTACGCTGAGCAACGAAAACTCCTTGGCGGTCAGGTCCAGGCGAGTGCCGGCGCGAGTGGCCTTGCGGCTGATCAAATCTATCCACAGGTCGGCGATGCTCACCTGCACCGGTTCGTGGCCACCGCTGCGACGGGTCAGCGCTTGCAGACGCGCCACCAGTTCGAGGAAGGAAAACGGTTTGCCGAGGTAATCGTCGGCACCGTCGCGCAAGCCTTTGATGCGGTCTTCAACCCGCTCGCGGGCGGTGAGCATGATCACCGGCGTTTGTTTGCGTGCCCGCAGCGCACGCAATACACCGAAGCCGTCGAGGCCTGGCAGCATGACGTCGAGGACAATCACCGCGTAGTCGCTTTCCAGCGCCAGGTGCAGGCCTTCGACACCATCGCCAGCCACGTCCACGGTGTAACCCTGTTCCGTCAGGCCGCGATGCAGATAGTCCGCGGTTTTTTCTTCGTCTTCGATAATCAGAACGCGCATGACCCCGCCTCAGTCTGTGGTCGCCAGCGCCGGTAGCGGTGCTGATGCTGGTGGGAGAGAGTGTCGATGGAACAGCCGCTCGAGCCACAAGTATATGACCGGCGTAGTGAACAGTGTCAGCGCCTGGCTCACCAGCAAACCGCCGACCACCGCGATGCCCAATGGCTGGCGCAGTTCGGCGCCGGTGCCGTAGCCGAGCATCAGCGGCAGGGCGCCGAGCAGGGCGGCGAGGGTGGTCATGATGATTGGCCGGAACCGCGTCATACACGCCTCATAGATCGCCTCTTCCGGCGGCAAGCCACGGTTGCGCTGGGCTTCCAGTGCGAAGTCGATCATCAGAATGCCGTTCTTCTTGACGATGCCGATCAGCAACACCAGCCCGATCAGCGCCATGATCGAAAAGTCCTGGCCGCAGATCCACAGCATGATCACCGCCCCGAGCCCCGCCGAGGGCAGGGTCGAGATGATCGTCAGCGGGTGCACGAAGCTTTCGTACAGAACGCCAAGAATGATGTACACCGCCACCAGCGCCGCCAGAATCAGCCACGGCTGGCTGGCCAGTGAACTCTGGAAGGCCTGGGCCGCGCCCTGGAAATTACCGCTGATGGCTACCGGCATGCCGATGTCGGTCTTGGCCTGATTGAGCATGATCACCGCATCACCCAACGCGACGCCGGGCGCCAAGTTGAACGACAGGTTGGCCGCCGGGAACATCCCGTCGTGAGCGATAGACAACGGGCCGATAGTTGGCGCATCGAATTTCGCCAGGGCCGACAGCGGCACCATTTCCCCGCTCAGCGGCGAGCGCAGGTAGAAATAGTTGAGGCTTTCGGCTTTGCCGCGCTGCTTGGTGTCCAGCTCCAGAATCACGTTGTACTGGTTGGTCTGGGTCTGGAATTCGTTGATCTGGCGCTGGCCGAAGGCGTCGTACAACGCTTCATCAACATCGCTGGCGGTCAGGCCGAAACGCGCCGCAGCACTACGGTCGATGCTGATGTGGGTGATGCTGCCGCCCAGTTGCAGGTCATTGGAAATGTCGCGGAACGCCGGGTTGCTGCGCAGTTTTTCCGTCAGGCGCTGGGTCCAGGTGCTCAGGAGTGCCCCGTCGTTGCTCTTGAGCACGTATTGGTACTGAGCACGGCTCGGGCCGGAGCTGAGGTTGATGTCTTGCCCGGCGCGCAGGTACAGCACGATGCCCGGGACTTTCATCAGTTGCGGGCGAATCCGGTCGATGAATTGACTGGCGGACACATCGCGGTCGCCACGTTTTTTCAGCGAAATCCAGAACCGTCCGTTGGCGATGGTCTGGTTGCTGCCCGAAACACCGACCGAGTGGGAGAACGTCTCGACGGCAGGATCGGCGGCGACGATTTCGGCCATCGCCAAGTGTTTTTTCACCATGTCGCCGTAGGAAATGTCCGCAGCAGCTTCGGTGGTGCCGAGGACAAAACCGGTATCTTGCACCGGGAAGAAGCCTTTGGGGATGAAGATGTAACCGGCGATGGCCAACCCCAGCGACAGACCGAACACACCAATCGTCAACTTTTGATGGGCGAGGGCGCGGCGCAGGCCTTTCTCATACAGCGCCAGCAAGCGTTCGCCGAAACCCGGTTTGCCGTGGGCGTGATGTACCGGCGCGCGCATGAATAGCGCGGCCAGGGTCGGCGCCAGCGTCAGGGACACCACCACGGAAATCATGATGGTCGAGGTGGCCGTCAACGCGAATTCCTTGAACAGCCGCCCGACCACGCCACCCATGAACAGCAGCGGAATGAACGCCGCCACCAGCGAGAAACTGATGGAAACCACGGTAAAGCCGATCTCGCCGGCGCCCTTGATCGCCGCCTCACGCATGCCGTCGCCGGCCTCCAGATGGCGGTGAATGTTTTCCACCACCACAATCGCATCGTCCACCACAAACCCGACGGACACCACGATCGCCACCAGCGTCAGGTTATTCAGGCTGAAGCCCATGATGTACATCAGCGCAAAACTGGCGATCAGCGACACACCGAGCACCGACGCCACGATCAGGGTCGCCGACAACTGCCGCAGGAACAGCGCCATCACCGCCACCACCAGCAGGATCGCGATCAGCAGGGTGACTTCCACTTCATGCAGCGAAGCGCGGATGGTCTGGGTGCGGTCGATCAACACCTTGACCTGCACCGAGGCCGGCAGCATGGCCTCCAGCGTCGGCAGGGCCGCTTGAATACGGTCGACGGTCTCGACGATGTTGGCCCCCGGTTGGCGGAAAATCACCAGGTTCACCCCCGGCTGACCATCGGCCCAGGCCTGAATGTAGGCGTCTTCCGAACCGTTGACGACTTTGGCTACATCCTTGAGATGAACCGGTGCGCCGTCCTTGTAGGAAACAATCAGCTGACCGTATTCCTGGGGGTGGAACAATTGGTCGTTGGTGGACAAGGTCGAAATGCTCGACTCGCCATACAACGCACCCTTGGCCAGGTTGAGGCTGGTCTGGTGGATCGCCAGGCGAATGTCCGCCAGCGTCAGGCCAATGGCGGCGAGTTTGTCCGCCGAGGCCTGCACGCGGATCGCCGGACGTTGCTGACCGGTGATGTTGATATTGCCCACGCCGTCGATCTGGCTGATCTGACGGGCGAGCAGGGTTTCCACCAGGTCACTGACCTCGGTGCCGGGCATTTGCGGCGAGTTGATGCTGAGGATCAGCACCGGACTGTCGGCCGGGTTGACCTTCCTCCAGTTCGGCAGGTTCGGCATGTCTTTGGGCAGCTTGCCGGCGGCGGTGTTGATCGCGGCCTGGACTTCCTGCGCGGCTGTATCGATGCTTTTGTCGAGGGTGAATTGCAGGGTCAGGATGGTCGAGCCCAGGGCGCTGCTCGAGGTCATCTGGGTCACGCCGGGGATGGCGCTGAATTGCACTTCAAGCGGCGTGGCCACCGACGAGGCCATGGTTTCGGGATTGGCGCCAGGCAGTTGCGCGGCCACCTGGATGGTCGGGAATTCCGCTTCCGGCAGTGGCGCAATCGACAGCCGTGGAAAGGCGATCACCCCCAGCAGTACCAGGGCAAAGGTCAGCAGGGCCGTCGCCACCGGATGATCGATGCACCACGCGGAAATCGAGCCATGGCCCTTCATGGTTTCGGCTCCGATTGCACCACTTGCGGCGGGTCGGTCACTACCTGCACGGTCGAACCCGGTTTGAGCCGCGACTGGCCGTCGCTGACCAGCACATCGCCCGGTTTCACGCCTTTGATGATGTCCTGCCCGCTGCTTTGATAAACCATCTGCACCTGAACGGCTTCGACTTTGTCGCCGTTGACCCGGTAGACGAAATGTTGATCGAGGCCACGTTGTACGACGGTGGGCGGCACCACCAGCGCATTTTTATCCAACGCTGTCTGAATCTTTACCGTAACCAGCAGGCCCGGCCAGAGTTTCTGTGCGGGGTTAGCGAACTCGGCCTTGGCGCGGATGGTCCCGGTGTTGGCGTTGATTTGGTTGTCGATCAGGGTCAGATGACCTTCGCCCAGCAGGTTGCCGGTTTCGCCGTCTGTGTCGGCCCCGATGTAAGCCTTGACCGGCGTGTGCTGTGGATCGTTGATCAGGCCTTGCAGGGTCGGCAGCATTTGTTGCGGCAGGGAAAACTCCACGGCGATCGGGTCGATCTGGGTCACTGTGAACAAGCCTTGAGTGTCAGTCATGCGCAGGAAGTTGCCTTCATCCACTGTGCGAATACCGACGCGACCGGTGACCGGGGAGCGAATCTGTGTGTAGGAAAGCTGCACCAGAGCGGCGTCGATCGATGCCTGATTGCCTTGCGCGGTGGCTTTGAGTTGGTTGACCAGCGCTTGTTGCTGGTCGTAGGTCTGCTTGGACACGCCGTCGTCGACGCTCAGCAGTTTGTAGCGTTTGAGGTTGACCTGTGCCACTTGCAGTTGCGCCTGGCTTTCGCCGAGTTGGGCGCGAGCCTGATCGAGGCTGGCGCGGATCGAGCGGTCATCGATGGTAGCCAGCAGATCACCTTTGTTCACCAGTTGGCCTTCCTTGACCAGCAGCTTGGTGAGGATGCCGTCGATCTGCGGACGCACGACCACGCTGTGCAACGACAGCACCGAGCCGATGCCGCTGATGTAGCGGGGCACGTCTTTTTCGGCGACGCTGACCACTCGCACGGGGATGGCGGTGGAGGTGGCCAGTTTGGTCGTGGCGGGTTTGGCGACGTACCACACGCCCAGCGCTGCCAGGGTGATCAGAAGGGCGGCGAACAGGGCGGTTTTTTTCTGAGTTCGCATGCGAGCGGGGCGCCGGGCAGAGTGGTCGGAATTTTGTCAGGTTTATACCTTCCTTTATAAACCTGTTAGCCCGTCAGGAGAGTGACTGGTAACTGACGGCGCTGTCAGTTTGGACCTCTTTGGAGGGATGCTGATTCCCGTGATCAAAAGCGGCAGGTGGGGTAATGAGTGGTGAGGGGCTGGTGCACACCGCTCCACTGTGGGAGCGGGCTTGCCCGCGAAGGCGGCCCGGCAGCCGACCAATCTATCGCGGGTGTACACAACTCCACGTAGGAGCTGCCGAAGGCTGCGATCTTTTGACGTTGATTTTCAAGATCAAAAGATCGCAGCCTCGTTTCACTCGACAGCTCCTACAGCAATGAGTGTCAGACGTGGGATTGGTGGGTGAGTGCTGTTTTTGAATGTTTAATCGATGTGTCGGAACGCAGATCTTTCCCACGCATTTTTCAGGTTGTCCGTCGGAAGCAGGCTCTTTAGTCTTTGGCTGTCGCTGCACATTCAGCGACCGGGCGTGAGATCCCCGAAACGAGTAGGCGAAAGCCTCACGACCATAACGGCAAGTGATGGCTCCAATTGAGATTAGGAGCTACAAATGGAAAACGATAATTCTGATTCGAAATTCAACAAAGCCAACCCCGACACCCTGTGCACTGAAGAATTACTCAAAGACCGCGAAGCCATAAAGCGCGCCCTCGACTACTACCTCGATCCCCCGGCGCAATACACCGAAAAGCCCCGTCGCCCCAGCACCATGTTCATGGTCGCCCCGGGTGCCGGCACCGAAAGCCTGCTGGCCCACGCCTACGAATCGTTGGCCTCAGCGAGTGTCCTGGCCACCGATTTCGCCAACAATCTGATCGGCCCGCAGCGCCATACGGCGTTGGCGATCCAGCAGGTCATCATGCTGGCAGAGCTGGCGGTGAATCGGGCGCTGGATAACGTCGATCCGGCGTAGACCGCGTTATCGTTCATCGCGAGCAGGCTCGCTCCCACAGGATGTGTGTCATACACAGATTTTGTATATGACCACTGCCCCCTGTGGGAGGCTTGCCCGCGATGACGGCGGCACATCCAACATCCCTGTGACTGACACACCGCTATCGCGGGCAAGCCCGCTCCCACAGGATTTGTGTCATACATAGATTTTGTATATGACCGCTGTCCCTGTGGGAGCGGGCTTGCCCGCGATGGCGGCAGGTCGGTCAGCACAAAACCCGACGGACTCGCTTGCGGCGTGAAGCTTGCGGCCCCCGACACAGGTATACTGCCGCCTTTCGCGGCTCGCCTACCGGGCCCGACTCTTTGAGCATCACCCGGAGCTTTCATGACTTCCCCGACACAACCGCCGGTTGCCGACGCTTTGAGCGACGACCAGGCAGACCTGCCAGACAGCGTCGACTCCAGCGCAGACAGCGAAACCAAAGCGGCGATTCCAGCGTTCAAATTTCCGTTCAAGCCGGGTGAATTGGCCGCGGCGAAGAATGCCAGCCAGCCTTGGTACAAGAACGGCGCCAAGAATGGTCACACCAAGACTCCGGGTGCAGCGCCTCCTGGCACTCGTCGTTCGATGGGTAAACGCTGAGTTTTTGCCTCTGCGGTGCCTGATCTATCGTCATCGCGAGCAGTCTCGCTCCCACATTTGATCTTCATGAGACACAGATATTGTGTACGACGAAATCCACTGTGGGAGCGAGCCTGCTCGCGATGAGGCCATTACATACAGCACACACCTCGGGCTCAGGCCACCCTCAACGAAATAAACGCATAGTTCACTGGCGCTTCAGTCGCCACCTGCGCCCCGGCTGCCAGCACTTGCCCGGCAATATCATCGCCTGACACATGAAAGACCCATTCACCGCCCGATCCCGCCAACGGCTGTTGCGCCACCTGATCAATGACCATGGCAAACGCTGTCATGTCCGGCAGATAAGCAGTAAATCCATCGCCCTTCAACGCTGTCGTCCGAATCCCCAATAACGCGCAAATCGCATCCTTGGTCTGAATCTCATCACGATCCGCCTGACGCGAGCGCTGAATCAATCCTGCCAGTTCCTGATCCACCAGCTCACCCCCAATGATCAAATCCGGCCCTGTTTCCCAGGACTCGGGCGGGCATTCTTTGATCGCCGGGTTGAGCGGGATGTGCGGATTGATTTCCATCGGGTAGATGCGGCACACCAACGGTCGGCGTTCGTAGATGCGGCAGAGGTTGTCTTCGTCAAGATTCCGGCAGCGACCGACGTTATAGGCGGCGAAGGTGATCGCCACATGTGCCTCGCAGGCGCCGCTTCGAACTACCACCGAACGGCGTTCGGCGTGTTCGCGTTGCTGCGTGGGCAGGCCCAGGCCATTGGCGAGGAAGGCCTCCACCAGCACGATCACCTGACCGCCATCGGCCGCCCACATCCGGGCTTCGGCCAGTGTCAGGGGCACGTGGTGGTCGTTGCAGCATTTGCCACAACCTATGCAGGAAAACGTTGTATTCATCGAACGGCCAGTCACCTGTGGGGGCATGAAATGGCGACAAAAAGCCACCGCAAAGGCCTGTGCCGAAGCAAGTTATGCGCCATTCACTGCGCTTTTGCTGTTGGGCGGATGGAGTCCCATTCGGTCACGTAGGCGGTTTTGCTTTTCTTGTTGTAGAGGCACAGCTCGGTGCCTTGCTGGCCTTTCATGTGTTTTTGCGGGTACTGGCCTTGCAGCAGGAGCGCGGTATAACCGACCCGGTCATCGAAT
The DNA here is from genome assembly GCF_019947395.1 of Pseudomonas sp. BF-R-26. NCBI lineage: Bacteria > Pseudomonadati > Pseudomonadota > Gammaproteobacteria > Pseudomonadales > Pseudomonadaceae > Pseudomonas > Pseudomonas sp. BF-R-26. Next base: position 147,912 of record NZ_JAGYGK010000011.1, read on the forward strand.
TGCGCGGCGTTGCCGACGGGTTTGACGTTCTTCAGGCCGCTGGTTTTGGTGCAACTGGCGAGCACGGCTTTGTCGTAGGCGGCCCAGGCGTCGGGGCTGGAGGCGTGGGCTTGGGTGGCGAGGGCGGTGAGGCAGAGGAAGGTCAGGGTGGTGGCTTTCATGGTTTGGGCATCCTTGGCGTGTAGTGGCCGAGGTCGGAGTATGCCTGATGGTTTTGGATTGGTTATGCGGGCCTCTTCGCGGGCAAGCCACGCTCCCACGGGGATCACCTAAATCCTGTGGGAGTGAGGCTTGCCCGCGAAGGCGGTGTCAGGTTGGAACCGGTTCCCGGCGGACCACATACATCCCGGCACTTTCATACAAACGCTGGGCCCGAAGGTTGTTTTCCAGCACCTTCAGATCCACAAAGCCTTCGCGGCGTTGCCGAAACACGTTGAATGCATTAAGCAGCAGCGCACGACCAAGTCCGAGGCCTTGAGCGCGCGGGTGCACCACCAGACTCTTGATGTAAGCGCTGGTCCAGCACTGGGCGACGCCGACGATTCCTTCGGCATCCAGGGCAATAAAGCACAGGGACGGATCGTATTCAGGATCGGTTTCGAAGCGCCGTTGCCAGACTTCCAGCGCCGGTACCCGACCGCTACCTTCCCGATAACCGAGTTCCATCAAGTGATGAACGGCTTCGGCGAGTTCGGGACGGTACTCGGTCAACTCAATGCCATTTGGCCAAGTGAAAGGCGGCACATCCTCAGCGAGGTTGCGCCGCATCAGAAAACAAAAAACCTCAGCCAAAACTCAGTGACCTTGTTCGGCGACGGCCCTGGCCGCCGCGATCAGGCATTTGGTCAGCTCCGGTGAGGAGAATTTGGTCAGCACCGCGTTGGCCCCGGCCAGTCGAGCCTTCTCGCTGTTCATCGCGCTGTCCAGCGACGTATGCAGCAACACATAGAGGTGCGAGAAGTCCGGCGTTTCGCGCAATGTGCGGGTGAGGGCATAGCCGTCCATTTCCGACATTTCGATGTCCGAGACGATCAGGTTGATCTGCTGGGCGGTGCCTTGCAGGTCCAGCAGGCAGTCGATGGCTTCCTTGGCGCTGCGAGCAGTGTGGCATTGCAGGCCGAGGTTGCGCAGGGTGTGCACCGATTGTTGCAGGGCGACCTGGCTGTCATCGACCACCAGAATCCGCGCGTTGCCGAGTACTTCGGCGTCTTCCATGCTCAGTTCGGTCGGGGCCGTTTCGATCTGCGCCGGAGCGATGCCGTGGATGACCTTTTCGATGTCCAGCACTTGCACCAGCGTGCCGTCGACCGACGTCACGCCGGTGATGTACGAGCGCACGCCGCCGGAGCCGAAGGGTGGTGGACGGATGTCGGTGGTCAGGCAATGGACGATCTTGCTCACCGCTTGAACGTGCAGGCCCTGCTTGGAGCGGCTGACGTCGGTGACGATCAGGCAGCCACCGTTCGGGTCTTCCAGCGGTCGCTCGCCGATGGCGCGGCTCAGGTCGATTACCGACAGCGATGCCCCGCGCAGGGTGGCGATGCCTTTGACGTGAGGGTGCGACTCCGGCAGCTTGGTCAGCGGCGGGCAGGGGATGATTTCGCTGACTTTCAGCAGGTTGATCGCCATCAGCTTGCCGCTGCGCAAGGTAAACAGCAGAAGCGAAAGTGAATCTGCGCGGGCTTTGTTGGAGGACATAAAAACCTTCTGTGGAAAAAGGTGATGGGCGATTGTGAAGATCGCCAACAGCTATCGATGCCGGGTTATCGACTTGTTGGGGGCAGGCTTTAGTGCCAATGAATGTTGGGTAGATCAAAAGATCGCAGCCTCGCTTCGCTCGACAGCTCCTACAAGGGATTGGCGTAAACCTGTAGGAGCTGCCGAAGGCTGCGATCTTGGCTTATTTCATGCCAAGCCGCTTGGCCATCCGTCCAAGGTTCGCCCGATCCAGACCCAACTCCCGCGCCGCGCTGGCCCAGTTGTTCTGGTGCCGTTCCAGGCATGCGCTGATCAGTTGGCGCTGATAATGCTCGGTGGCCTCACGCAAATCCCCTGCAATTAATGCAACCGCCGGCGCAGCAACCGCCGGTTCTGGCGCGGGTTCAACGCTGCCATTGGGCAAGTCCAGATCCGCCGCGCTCAAGCTGAGAATCTTCGGCCGTTGCTTGCAGTTACCCAACGCCTTCAGCGCACTGCGACCAATCAAATGCTCCAGCTCCCGCACGTTCCCTGGCCAGTCATACGCCAATAGCGCCGCTTGCGCATCGCTGGTCAGGCGCAGGCTGTTGAGGCCCATTCGTGAGCGGTTTTGTTCCAGGAAGTAGCCGCTGAGCAGCAGCACATCCCGACCGCGATCGCGCAGTGCGGGCACCAGCAACGGGTAAACGCTCAGGCGATGATAGAAGTCGGCACGGTAGCGACCGCTGCGCACTTCTTCGGCCAGGTCGCGGTTGGTCGCTGCGATCAATCGCACGTCGACCTGATGCTCCTTGTCCGACCCCAAGCGCTGCAATTGCCCGCTCTGCAGCACCCTCAATAATTTGGCTTGCACCGTCAGCGACAGTTCGCCGACTTCATCGAGAAACAGCGTGCCGCCATTGGCCAGTTCGAACTTGCCGCGCCGATCATTCGTTGCGCCGGTGAAAGCACCGCGCACATGGCCGAACAATTCGCTCTCCACCAGCGTGTCTGGCAGGGCGGCGCAATTGAGGCTGATGATCGGTTTGTCGGCCCGTGGGGATGCCGCGTGGATGGCCTGGGCCACCAGCTCTTTACCGACTCCGGTTTCGCCGGTGATCAGCACCGTCAGGTCGCTGCCGCCCACCAGGCTGATCTCTTCCACCAGTCGTTTGTAAGTCTTGCTCTGGCCGATCATTTCGCGGTTCTGTTGGCCGCTGGCCTGACGGTAAACCTCGGCGCGCTGATGTTCGTCCTCGACGCGATTGGCCAGCCGCTCAATGCGCTCGGCGGCGTTGACCGTGGCGGCGGCGAGGCTGGCGAAGGCTTGCAGGGCGTCCAGTTCGATCGGTTCGAAACGCTCAGGGTCGAGCGCGTCGAGGGTCAGCAAACCCCATGGGCGCTCGTCTATAAACAGCGGGCAGCCCATGCAGTCGTGGACTTCCAGGTGATCGTGCAGGCCATCGATCAAGCCGTCATAAGGATCGGGCAAATCGCTGTCGGCGGCGAAGCGAGTCGGGCCGGGACTGCTGAGCAACGCTTCGAAGCGCGGATGTTCACTGATCTTGAAACGTCGACCGAGGGTGTCAGTGCTCAACCCGTCCACGGCCAGCGGCACCAACCATTCGCCATCGAGTCGCAGCAGGGCCGCAGCGTCGCAAGGGAGCAGGGCGCGCATGGCTTCGAGCAGGCGTCGGTAGCGTTCGCCTTCAGGCAATTCGCGGGACAGGTCGGAGACCAGGGGCAGCAGGGTCGTGAGCAGTAATTTTGCAGTCATAATGACTCCGTGTAGTCGGTGTGACTATAAAGCGTCGCGTGTCGATATGACTACTATGTTATTAACTATATGATTTATAAGGATTTAACTGTTGGCATGGAAACTGATACGTAAAGGCTATTCATATAAAGCCCAGGGGTTGCTCTTATGCTTAGCGTTCAAGACCGTGCCATCGTCAAGTCCACCGTGCCGTTGCTGGAAAGCGGCGGCGAAGCGTTGATCACTCACTTCTACCGCATGATGCTCTCCGAATACCCGGAAGTCCGCCCGCTGTTCAACCAGGCACACCAAGCCAGCGGCGATCAGCCTCGCGCCTTGGCCAACGGTGTATTGATGTATGCGCGGCACATCGACCAGCTCGATCAGTTGGGCGACCTGGTGGCCAAGATCATCAACAAGCACGTGGCACTGCAAATCCTCCCGGAACATTACCCGATTGTGGGTAGCTGCCTGTTGCGAGCGATCTCCGAAGTGCTCGGCGAAGAGATTGCCACGCCTGAAGTGATGAGTGCCTGGGGCGCGGCCTACGGTCAATTGGCCGAGATCCTGATCGGCGCCGAAGCCAGCATCTACGACCAAAAAGCGCAGGCGCCGGGCGGCTGGCGTGGCGCGCGGGAGTTCATCGTGGCGGCCAAGGTCGAGGAGAGCGCGGAAATCACCTCGTTCTACTTCGAACCGGCGGACAAGGGCCCGATTCTCGCGGCAGAGCCTGGCCAGTACATCGGCATGAAACTGATCCTCGATGGCGAAGAAATTCGACGTAACTATTCGCTGTCGGCGCTGGCCAACAAGGGCCAGTACCGCATCAGCGTCAAGCGCGAAACCGGCGGCCGCGCTTCCAACCATTTGCACGATCAACTGCACGTCGGCGCGAGCATCATGCTGTTCCCGCCAGCGGGCGATTTCACCCTGACCGCCAGCGACAAACCGCTGGTGCTGATCAGTGGCGGCGTCGGCATCACCCCGACGCTGGCGATGCTCGAAGCGGCGCTGGCGACCGAGCGGCCGGTGCACTTTATCCACTGCGCGCGCAACGGTAGCGTGCATGCTTTCCGTGACTGGATCGATGGCCTGGCCGAGCGTCATCCGCAGCTCAAGCGTTTTTATTGCTACGCCGAAGACGATGGCGTCAGCCCGGCGGCGGACAAGGTTGGCCTGTTGAGCCAGGCGCAACTTGGCGAGTGGTTGCCGGAAGAGCGCGATGTGGATGCCTACTTCCTGGGGCCTAAAGGCTTCATGGCGGCGATCAAGCGTCACCTCAAGGCTTTGGGTGTGCCAGAGAAGCAGAGCCGTTACGAGTTCTTCGGGCCGGCTGCCGCGCTGGAATAACTGTCTGGGCGGTTCCTGAGGGCCGGGTCGGTGTTTCGCTTGTTTTGCGAAGCACCGACCCGGCCTTTTTTGCATTTGGCTAGCACCCGACCAGAGGCCGGGTATAAGGCTGTCTGCCCGATTGACGGATAATACGTAAAAGTCCAGTATGGAATTATAAGTACAAAAAAGTGCTTCCCCTGTTTCAGCTTCTTCTGTCTTGCCAAACCAACAACAACCCGCGAGAGAACGAATATGAAGAAATTCCCCCTCATCACCGGTCTGGCCCTGAGCCTGTTGGCGTGCAGTAGCTTGTTCGCCGCCGAGAAAAACCTGCGCATCGGCATCGAAGCGGCTTATCCGCCGTTCGCGTCCAAAACCCAAGAAGGCAAAATAGTCGGTTTCGACTACGACATCGGCAATGCCCTGTGCGCGCAGATGAAGGTCAAGTGTGAGTGGGTCGAAGGCGAGTTCGACGGTCTGATTCCTTCCCTGAAAGTGAAGAAAATCGATATGGCGCTATCGTCCATGACCATCAACGAAGACCGCAAGAAATCGGTGGATTTCACTCACAAGTATTACTTCACCTCATCGCGTCTGGTGATGAAAGACGGCGCAGTGGTGGATGACCAGTACGCCAGCCTCAAGGGCAAGAATGTCGGCGTGCAGCGCGCAACCACCACCGACCGTTACGCCACCGAGGTTTTCGAACCCAAGGGCATCAACGTCAAGCGCTACGGTAACAACGAAGAGATCTACATGGATCTGGCCGCAGGTCGTCTCGATGCGATTTTTGCCGACACCATCCCGTTGAGTGACTTCCTGTCGATGCCTCGTGGCGCCGGTTACGCGTTTGTCGGGCCGGAACTCAAGGATCCGAAATACGTGGGCGAGGGCGCCGGGATTGCCGTGCGCAAGGGCAACACGCAGTTGGTGGCGGATCTGAACAAGGCGATCGACGAGATTCGCGCCAATGGCGAGTATCAGAAGATTTCGCAGAAGTATTTCAAGTCGGATATCTACGGTGACTGATTGATCGCCATCGCGGGCAAGCCCGCTCCCACAGGTTCTGCGGTGTACTCATGTTTTGTGCACGACACGGACACTGTGGGAGCGGGCTTGCCTGCGATGAGGCCGGAACATTCACTACAAATCTTTAGCCCTTCAATTCCTTCAAATGCTTGTACACCGTCGCTCGCCCCATGTTCAGCACATTGGCCACATAGTTGGAGGCGCTTTTGCCTTTGAAGGCGCCTTCGGCGTGCAGCGCCAGCACCAGTTCGCGTTTGTGGTCGCGGGTCAGCACGTTCAGGCTCAACTGACGCTCGCGCAGCCAGGCGTGCAGAAAGGTGTTGATCCGTTCCTGCCAGTCATCGCGAAACAGTGAGTCCGGTTGCGGGATCAGCTTGGTCGGCGACAGGAACAAATCCAGCGCCGCTTTCGCGTTCTCGAACAGCGAGATATTCAGGTTGATGCACAGCACCGCCAGCGGACGACCCTCGCTGTCGCGCAGCACACTGCTGAGGCTGCGAATCTTCTGGCCGTCCCAGTTGAGCTTTTCGTACGGCCCGATGTTTCGTTCGCTGACCTCTTCGCTGAGCATGTCTTCCAGCGAGGAGTCGTCGCCGATTTCCCGTTTGGACAGGTTGTTGGCGATGTAATCGACCTTTTGCGTGCGCAGGTCGTGCAGCACCACCTCGGCATGAGGGAAGAACAACGTGGCGATCGCATCGGCAATCGCGCGGAAGTTGTCCATGGACGTAGCGTCCAGGGCCGAGTCTTTTTCAGGTGCGTTCATACAGTGGAACTCCAGGCAGCGTCAGCGCCCGTTAAAAAAGGGGGCGCTGGAAGTTTGCCGCAATCGTGTGGACACGTCACCTGAGAGGCAGGATCAGGATCAGCTCAGGCGGGCGGGGGAGAGCATCTCGGCGTCCAGGCCGAAACGGGTGAGCTGCTCGGGCAAGGCTTCACCGCGTACCAGTGCAGCGCTGGCCTGGCCCATGGCCGGCGACGTCTGGATGCCGTAGCCGCCTTGCGCCGCGACCCAGAACAGCCCCGGCACCTGCTGATCGAAGCCGGACAGCAAATCCCCGTCGCGCACAAAACTGCGCAGACCGGCCCAAGTGCGGGTCGGGCGGCGGATGGTCAGGGTGGTGGCTTCTTCGATCTGGTAAATGCCCATGGCGATGTCCAGCTCTTCGGGCTGCACGTCGTGCGGTTCTACCGGGTCGGCGTTGGCCGGTGAGCCGAGGAACATGCCGGCGTCAGGCTTCATGTAGAAGGATTCATCGAGGCTGACCAGCATTGGCCAGTCATGGATATCCAGGCCCTCGGGGCCGGCAAAGATAAAGGCTGCCCGGCGCTTGGGTTGCAAGCCCAGCGGTTGGGCGCCGGCCAGCTCGCCAATCTTGTCGGCCCAGGCACCGGCGGCGTTGATGATGATCGGGGCGCTGAAGGTCTGAGTGTTGGTTTGAACCTGCCATTGCCCTTCGACATCACGGCTCAGGCTCAACACTTCGCTGTCGGTATGAACCTCACCTTTATTGCGTCGGATACCGCGCAGATAGCCCTGATGCAGAGCATCGGTATCGATGTCGCTGGCGGTCGGATCGTAGATCGCGCCATGGACTTTTTCCCGACGCAGGATTGGTAGGCGCGCACAGGCTTCGTCGGCGCTGAGCCATTGCATTTCCGGCACCGTGGCTTTGGCGCTCAGGTATTGATTGCTCAGCTCGGCCGGATCGCCGGTGAAGTCGACGGTCATCTCGCCGCGCGGGGTCAGCAGCGGGTGTTCGCAGAAACCGGGCGGCGGTGCGTCGAAGAAGTCGCGGCTGGCCTGAGTCAATGCCCGAACCTGCGGTGTGCCATAGGCGGCGGTGAACAGCGCCGCCGAGCGTCCGGTGGAGTGATAGGCCGGATGGGATTCGCGTTCGAGCACAATCACCCGCCCGTGCTGCGACAGCCAGAAACCGGTGGAAGCGCCGGCAATCCCGCCGCCGATGATGATGAAATCTGCCTGGCTCATGAACGTCTCCTGTGGGGGCGCAAATGCCGAAATTGTGGAGTTCCCCTGTAGGAGCTGACGAGTGAAACGAGGCTGCGATCTTTTGACTTTGCTTTTTAAAGGCAAGATCAAAAGATCGCAGCCTTCGGCAGCTCCTACAGGGGTTTGTGGTGTTAGCGCTGTAGTTGGTAAAGGGCATTGGCCAGTGCGATGTCTTCCAGGCCCAGGCCGATGGAGCGGAAGAACACCGTGCGATCGTATTCGGGGCGCTGGACTTTTTCGCTGAGCAAGTCGGGCAGGTCGCCGACAATCGAACGCTTGTCCCAGCCATGCTGCTCTCCGGCGATCAGCATTTCACCGGCCGAACCCGGAGTGGTCTGACGATAGTCACAGAACACCTGCATGTCATTGAGGCTCTGCGGCGGCACTTCGTGGGCGCGTGGGGCGTTGGTGCTGATGGAGGTGATCAGCGCCGGTTTGCTTAAGTTCGACGGGTCGATCACCGGACCGGCAGACGAAGTGCAGAGCATGATCACGTCGGCATCCTGAATCGCAGCTTCGCAACTGTCGGCGAGGGTCAGCCGTGGATCGAGGCTTTTGAGCTGTGCCAACGCTTCGGGATTCTTGTCGCTCAGGCTCGGTGAGTAGAGGCTGATGCTTTGCCAGTCTCGCAGGTCCTTGACGTAGTGCAGGTGCGCCTGGGCCACCTTGCCGCTGCCGATGATCGCCAGGCGCTGGGCCTTCAGCGGCGCGAGGGCATCGACCGCCACCGCCGTCGTCGCGGCGGTGCGTGCGGTGGTCAGTTCACCGGCATCGCAGAGCAGCAGCGGCTGGCCGGTCTGCATCGACATCAGCAGCGTCCAGGCGGTTACTAGCGGGCCTTGCTCGCGCACGATGTAAGGCGAGGTCTTGACGCCATATACCCCGTCTTCGCCCAGCACACCCAAGTAGTTGATGAAGTCCCCGGCACCCTGCGGGAATTCCACCAACTGTTGCGCCGGTTGCACGGCTTGCCCGGCGGCCAGGTCACGGAACAGCTTGCGCAGGATCTGCGGCACGTCAACTTGTGCCAGCAGTTCGCGGGCTTGAGATTGGGTGATCACGTAAGGCGTGCTGGGCATGGTCGGCTCCGGGCGCTGAAAGTAAACTAATTTGTCCATTATGGACTTTTAGTCGTCTCTAGCAAGCTCCTGTTGAAAAGCCGGACGAAAAAAAAGCGCAGTCCGTTGCCGGCTGCGCCTCTTTCTGAAAGGCCCGAGTTACGGGCGCTTGCGCTCAACCGCCCGCAGCAGATGCGTCGGTGGCGTTTCACAACTGATCTTGCGACCCAGCAACGCCTCGATGGACGGTAGCTGGTAGGAGTCGTCTTCACCGGCAAAACTGATGGACACGCCATCCGCGCCGGCACGGCCGGTACGACCGATGCGGTGCACGTAGTCGTCCGGGACTTCCGGCAGGGTGAAGTTGATCACATGGCTGATGCCATCGATGTGAATGCCACGACCGGCCACATCGGTGGCCACCAGCACGCGGATTTTGCCTTCGCGGAAACCTTCGAGGGTCTTGATGCGCTTGTGCTGCGGCACATCGCCAGACAGTTGTGCCGCGTTGACGCCATCGCGTACCAGGCGTTCTTCGATGCGCCGCACTTCATCCTTGCGGTTGGCGAAGACCATCACCCGTTCCCAGCCGTTATCGTTGACCAGGTTGTAGAGCAATTTGTATTTGTCGGCACCGGCCACCGCGTAGATGTGTTGCTCGACGTTTTCGCTGGCCACGTTCTGCGCTTCGATCTCGACGATCGACGGGTCGGTCGTCCATTGCTTGGCGAGGTTCATCACGTCTTCGGTGAAGGTCGCGGAGAACAGCAGCGTCTGACGCTCGTTCTTCGGCGGAGTCTGGCGAATGATCTGACGCACTTGTGGGATGAAACCCATGTCGAGCATCCGGTCGGCTTCGTCCAGCACCATCACTTCGACCATGTCCAGGTGCACATCGCCGCGCTGGTTGAAGTCGAGCAAGCGGCCCGGAGTGGCCACCAGGATGTCGCAGTGACGGGCTTCGAGGTGCTTGAGTTGCTTGTCGAAGTCCATGCCGCCGACAAATGTCATGACGTTGAGGCCGGTGTACTTGGTCAGGTCGGCTGCGTCCTTGGCGATCTGCACCACCAGTTCCCGGGTCGGGGCGATGATCAGTGCCCGCGGTTCACCCATGTAGCGCTCTTTGGGCGGCGGGGTTTGCAGCAGCTGAGTGATGATCGAAATCAGGAAGGCGGCGGTTTTACCGGTGCCGGTCTGGGCGCGACCGATGGCGTCTTTGCCCGCGAGGGTGAAGCCAAGCACCTGCGCCTGGATCGGCGTGCAATACGGAAAGCCCAGGTCCTGAATGGCGTGCATCAGTTCGGGGGCGAGTTTGAAATCGTGGAAGCGGGTTTTGCCTTCCTGGGGCTCAACGACGAAGTCTTCGAGTTTCCAGGGAATAACCGGCGCTTTTGGCTTTGGTTCGCGACGCGGTTTTGCCGGTTTCGGGGCTTCGCTGCGCGGCTGCTCAGAGGCGATGGCCTCGGCTGCGGGGGCGGTCGGTGTGGTCACCGGCTCGTGTTTCGGTGCCGCTACGGTTGCGGTCCGGCCAGGCTGATTACCGTCGGTGCGGTGGCTGGGAGTATGAGAAGGAGCGCTGGAGACTGGCGCGAGCTGCTCAGTCTCGCTTTTACCGAACATTTTCTTGAGTGCTTTGAGCACGGTCATCTCATCAATTGATTAAGGAATATACGCCGGCCAGTGTAATGCAAGAATCGGGCGCGGCGTAGTGGGATGGATCAATGGGTAGCTTTTAACGCAAACGCTCGGCGAGCCAGACGCCAATGTCGCGGATTTCTTCGGGTAACACTTCGTGGCCCATTGGGTATTCCTGCCATGTCACGGTGACACCATGTTGCTTTAAATACTCGTAGGCGGTCCGGCCCATGGAGTTTTGAACCACGTCATCGTACTGGCCGTGCAATGACAGCACCGGAATGCGTTGCTGGCTGGCGGAAAGCTCCAGTTCATCGCTGAAAGTCGGTGCGTAAGTAGAGAGAGCTAGTACGCCACCCAGCGGTCCCTGCCATTTCAGAAAGGCCGTGTGCAACACCACTGCACCTCCCTGGGAAAATCCGGCGAGAAAGATGCGCGAGGCGTCTATTCCGCTGGCCTTCTGCTCTTCGATCAAATCAAACACACGTTGCGCGGACGCTTCCAGCTGCTCGCGACTGATCGCGCGCGCCGGGCTCATGGCCAATATGTCGTACCAGCTCGGCATTTCGTAGCCACCATTAATGGTGACGGCGCGAGTCGGTGCCTGGGGCAGGACGAAGCGAGTGGTCAGCAAGCTTTCCTGCAGCGCTTCAGCCACCGGCAGGAAGTCGTAGCGGTCGGCGCCCAGCCCGTGTAGCCAGATAACGCAGGCGTCTGCGGGCTTGACGGGTTGCAGAATCAAGGGCTCGGTCATGGGTGCTCCATATTTGTGCGTGTGCTCTCATTTAAGTGCGAGGTTCGAGTGCGCAACGGGTTGATCAGTTAAGAAGATGTCGCAAGGCTACAAGTTTTGCTATTGACCTGCCGCTGAATCGCTTTGGCGAGCGGTCTGGTACGGGGTTTGCTATAGGGAAGCCTGTGCAACCAATCTCATGCCTGGCGGTAACACTATCAGTGTACGGCTGGTCGTGGGATAGCAAAGAATCCGGTGATGGATGTTCGCCAAAGGCCGCTACGGGCTTCGCGAACGTGAAAGGGCTACCGCCCGTTCGGCCGATTGGTGAGAAGGGAGTTGTCCATGATGTGGATTTTCTCCTACTAGACTCATAGCGACGGTCCTGCGTCGGTTGACCCTAAAAAAAGCCAACACGGGTCAACAACGCCTCATAAGGGTGCGACAGGGCTCAAGCTCCGACACAACAAGAGCAAAACTGGAGGTTTGAATGAAGTTATTGAAATCCACCCTGGCCATCGTGACTGCAGCCGCAGTGCTCGGTGTCAGTGGGTTCGCTCAGGCGGGTGCAACCCTGGATGCAGTGCAGAAGAAAGGTTTCGTACAGTGCGGTGTAAGTGACGGTCTGCCGGGCTTCTCGGTTCCGGACTCTACCGGCAAGATCGTTGGTATCGATGCTGACTTCTGCCGCGCTGTGGCCGCTGCCGTTTTCGGCGATGCGACCAAGGTCAAATTCAGCCAGTTGAACGCCAAGGAGCGCTTCACCGCGCTGCAGTCCGGTGAAATCGACATTCTGTCGCGAAACACCACCATGACCAGTTCCCGTGACGCGGGCATGGGCCTGAAGTTTCCTGGCTTCATCACCTACTACGACGGCATCGGCTTCCTGGTGAACAACAAGCTGGGTGTCAAGAGCGCCAAAGAGCTGGATGGCGCGACCATCTGCATCCAGGCCGGTACCACCACCGAGCTGAACGTTTCCGACTACTTCCGCGGCAATGGTCTGAAATACACCCCGATCACTTTCGACACCTCCGATGAAAGCGCCAAGTCGCTGGAATCCGGTCGTTGCGACGTACTGACCTCCGACAAGTCCCAGTTGTTTGCCCAGCGCAGCAAGCTGGCCTCGCCGAAAGACTACGTAGTTCTGCCGGAAACCATTTCCAAGGAACCGCTGGGCCCGGTCGTGCGTAATGGCGACGACGAGTGGCTGTCCATTGTGCGCTGGACTGGCTACGCCATGCTCAACGCTGAAGAAGCAGGCATCACTTCGAAGAACGTCGAAGCCGAAGCCAAGGCCACCAAGAACCCTGATGTGGCTCGTATGCTCGGCACTGACGGTGAATACGGCAAAGACCTGAAAGTGAAGAAAGACTGGGTCGTGCAAATCGTCAAGCAAGTCGGTAACTACGGTGAAGTGTTCGAGAAAAACCTCGGCAAGGGCACTCCGCTGGAAATCGACCGCGGGCTGAACGCCTTGTGGAACGCTGGCGGCATTCAATACGCACCACCAGTGCGCTGATGGTTCTATCACCCGGTGGGCCAACCACCGGGTGATGTTCTGTTCCATTATTTCCGGGGCACTTCATGCAAAATTCAATCGGCGCACCAAAGCAGAGGCTCAGCCTCAGCGATCCACGAGTGCGTGCGTGGGTATTCCAGATCATCACCATTGTGGCGGTGGTCTCGCTGGGCTGGTTTCTGTTCGACAACACTCAAACCAACCTCCAGCACCGGGGCATCACCTCGGGGTTCGACTTTCTTGAGCGCAGTGCCGGTTTCGGCATAGCTCAGCACCTGATCGACTACACCGAATCGGACAGCTATGCCCGGGTGTTTGTCATCGGCCTGCTCAACACCCTGCTGGTCACCTTTATTGGTGTGATCCTGGCGACGATCCTCGGTTTCATCGTCGGTGTGGCACGGCTGTCGAAGAACTGGATCATTGCCAAGCTGGCGACGGTGTATGTAGAGGTCTTCCGTAACATTCCGCCGCTGCTGCAAATCCTGTTCTGGTACTTCGCAGTGTTCCTGACCATGCCAGGGCCGCGCAACAGCCATAACTTCGGCGACACCTTCTTTGTCAGCAGCCGCGGCCTGAACATGCCCGCAGCGTTGGCGGCGGATGGTTTCTGGCCGTTTGTGGTGAGTGTCGTCGTGGCCATCGTCGCGATCGTGCTGATGTGCCGCTGGGCCAACAAGCGTTTCGAAGCGACCGGCGTACCGTTCCACAAATTCTGGGTAGGCCTGGCGCTGTTCCTGGTAATCCCTGCGCTGTGCGCATTGATCTTCGGCGCTCCGTTGCATTGGGAAATGCCACAGCTGCAAGGTTTCAACTTTGTAGGCGGCTGGGTGCTGATCCCGGAACTGCTGGCGCTGACCTTGGCACTGACGGTGTACACCGCTGCGTTTATCGCCGAGATCGTGCGTTCGGGCATCAAGTCGGTCAGCCACGGCCAGACCGAAGCCGCCCACTCGTTGGGGCTGCGCAACGGTCCGACCCTGCGCAAGGTGATCATCCCGCAAGCCCTGCGCGTGATCATTCCACCGCTGACCAGCCAATACCTGAACCTGGCGAAGAACTCCTCGCTGGCGGCCGGTATCGGTTATCCGGAGATGGTGTCGTTGTTTGCCGGTACGGTGCTGAACCAGACCGGGCAGGCGATCGAAGTCATTGCCATCACCATGAGCGTGTACCTGGCGATCAGTATCAGCATTTCCCTGCTGATGAACTGGTACAACAAGCGCATTGCGCTGATCGAGCGGTGAGGAAAAGCGCATGACGACTCATACTTTCAAACCCGACATGCCACCACCGAGCAGCAGCATCGGTGTCGTGGCGTGGATGCGGGCGCACATGTTCTCCAGCTGGATCAATACCCTGCTGACGCTGTTCGCGTTCTATCTGATTTACCTGATAGTTCCGCCTATCGTGAGCTGGGCGATTCTCGACGCCAACTGGGTCGGCACCACTCGCGCCGATTGCACCAAGGAGGGCGCCTGCTGGGTGTTCATCCAGCAGCGCTTCGGCCAGTTCATGTATGGCTACTACCCGACAGACCTGCGCTGGCGCGTGGACCTGACCGTGTGGTTGGCAGTGATTGGTGTGGCGCCGTTGTTCATTTCGCGCTTCCCGCGCAAGGCGGTCTACGGGCTGAGCTTTCTGGTGCTCTATCCGATCATTTCCTACACCTTGTTGCACGGTGGCTGGTTTGGTCTGACCGAAGTGCCGACCAGCCAGTGGGGCGGCCTGATGCTGACCCTGGTCATTGCTACCGTCGGTATCGTCGGCGCATTGCCGCTGGGTATCGTTCTGGCCCTGGGCCGGCGTTCGAACATGCCGGCGATTCGTGTGGTCTGCGTGACCTTCATCGAATTCTGGCGCGGCGTGCCGTTGATCACGGTGCTGTTCATGTCTTCGGTGATGTTGCCGTTGTTCCTGCCCGAAGGCATGAACTTCGACAAACTGCTGCGGGCGCTGATCGGAGTGATCCTGTTCCAGTCGGCCTACATCGCTGAAGTGGTGCGTGGCGGTCTGCAAGCGATCCCCAAAGGTCAGTACGAAGCGGCTGCAGCGATGGGCCTCGGTTACTGGCGCAGCATGGGCCTGGTGATTCTGCCGCAAGCCCTGAAGCTGGTGATCCCTGGCATCGTCAACACCTTCATTGCGCTGTTCAAGGACACGAGCCTGGTGATCATCATCGGCCTGTTCGACCTGCTCAACAGCGTCAAGCAAGCCGCCGCCGACCCGAAATGGCTGGGCATGGCCACTGAAGGCTATGTGTTCGCGGCCCTGGTGTTCTGGATTTTCTGTTTTGGTATGTCCCGCTATTCCATGCATTTGGAACGCAAGCTGGACACTGGCCACAAGCGCTAAAGCAGTACCTAATTTAGGAAGTTTTGTGATGAGCGAAGCAATCAAAAAGACAGTGAGCCCCGAAGGCATTATTCAGATGCAGGGCGTGAACAAGTGGTACGGCCAGTTCCACGTGTTGAAAGACATCAACCTGAACGTCAAGCAGGGCGAGCGTATCGTTTTGTGCGGCCCGTCGGGTTCCGGCAAATCCACCACCATCCGCTGCCTCAATCGTCTGGAAGAACACCAGCAAGGCCGCATCGTGGTCGATGGCGTGGAACTGACCAACGACCTCAAGCAGATCGAAGCGATCCGCCGTGAAGTCGGCATGGTGTTCCAGCACTTCAACCTGTTCCCGCACCTGACCATCCTGCAGAACTGCACCCTGGCGCCAATGTGGGTACGCAAGATGCCCAAGCGCAAGGCCGAAGAAATCGCCATGCATTACCTGGAGCGCGTACGCATTCCGGAGCAGGCGCATAAATACCCGGGGCAACTGTCTGGCGGTCAGCAACAGCGTGTGGCGATTGCCCGTGCCCTGTGCATGAAACCGAAAATCATGCTGTTCGACGAACCTACTTCGGCACTCGACCCAGAGATGGTGAAAGAGGTTCTGGACACCATGATCGGCCTGGCCGAAGACGGCATGACCATGCTCTGCGTTACCCACGAAATGGGCTTCGCCCGTACCGTGGCCAACCGCGTGATCTTCATGGACAAGGGTGAAATCGTCGAACAGGCGGCGCCGAACGACTTCTTCGACAACCCGCAGAACGAGCGTACGAAGCTGTTCCTGAGCCAGATTTTGCATTGATTGGCACCAGGCAGTGAAATAAACCCGGACTATGTTCCGGGTTTATTTTTGTCTGGGGTTATTGCGTCAGTACGGTTTCTTGTTCCGGATGATGTGTCGCCAACAGCTGCTTTAAATCGGCGCCCTCACTGAGCGCGTGCACCTCGGCCATCAGGTGTGGGTGACGGTCAAGCAAGCGCATCAGCGTAAACAGCGGCTGAGGCGGGGCTAACTCGCCGCGCTCATAGCGGGAAAAAGCATTGTGCCCACCGCCGGAGAGTAGCTTCACCGCTTCTTTCTGTGTGAGGTGCAATTTGCGGCGGATACGTTTTATCTCGGACCCCATGATTTGAAAGCAGTCTTCCAGCAGCTTGTCGCCTGTATCGACATATCGCTGGGCGCTGTCTGTGGTGTCATCGAAGATGATTTCACCGCACACCTTGCACTCCCATCCAGCAAGATCAGGCACCAGTCGCGACATTTTTTTGTAATTGACGGTGAGACTGCGATCGATGAAGTGATGCATGCCGTCGTGGGCGCCACAGCTCATGCATTGCCGTATGTTCATTGATTTTTCTCCTTAAAGGAGATCACTGGGGCGCCACCGCCGGGGCAGTAGGTCACTTTAATGTAAATCTCCTGATCATTAAGTTGCGCGTGGTAGACGTCCTGCCAGGTTCGGTGATCCAAATAAGTGGTCATGGATTTGTAGAGCATCCTTCCCTCCAATGCATAAATGACCTTTTGCATGTTCTGGTAATTGAGTCCCATGCTCCGGCCTGTCTCCAACGCTTGGTTAGTAAAAGCGTGGACCCCCATCCTGGCAACCTCCGCCTTGACCACCGCCAAGTCGTAATGAGGCGTGTTCTTTTCCATAAGACACTTCAACTCTGAGATGAAAATTACCCTTAAAGGGTAATTTTAACAATCGAAAATCCCGCTTTGTTTCCTGCCTTCTAACCCTAGGCGGTTGTCCTCTCGGACGAAGCTGACTAACATGTCAGAAAATTCATCCTATGATTGGATGAAAGGGCGAATCCTATGTCAGACATTTCTCCATTAATTAAACGATCCCTGGTCGATCAGGCCCTGGACCAGTTACGTCTGCGCATCAATCAAGGGGTCTGGACGGTCGGCCAGCGCTTGCCCACCGAGCCGGAACTGGCGACTGAGCTGGGCATCAGCCGCAACACGGTGCGTGAAGCCATGCGCGTGTTAGCGTTTTCCGGGTTGATCGAAATTCGCCAGGGAGACGGCAGTTATCTGCGGGCGGTGATTGATCCACTGGACACCATGAAGGCGCTGTCCCGTTGCACCCAGGAACAGGCTCGGGAAACCCGGCACATTCTGGAAGTCGAAGCCATCGGCCTCGCGGCGTTACGCCGCACCGATGAAGACCTGGTGGCATTGCGCGAGGCGCTAGGTGTCAGTGGCAGTCATTACCACGGCGATCTCGACACCTACATCGCCTGCGATCTGGTGTTTCACCGTCGACTGGTGGATGCGGCGCACAACCCGACACTCAGCGAGCTGTATCGCTATTTCTCCAGCATCGTCGGCGCGCACTTGCGCCAGACCCTGAACATCTCACCCCGACGCCAAGCGGTGTTCGACCTTCATGTCGAACTGCTCGATGCCGTCGAGCAACGCGACCCGGAACGGGCCAAAGCCCTGTCGAGGCAGTTGATCAATGAACCTTGAAACCGAGAACCCCATGTCCACCCAGCAGGTCAGCAGCATCACTGAGCTCAAGCGTACGGCGGAGCTCGAAGAGCTGTTGATCGACGCCGAGGCCGATGACGAACAGGTTCAGCAAACTCACCCGGTCCTGCGGCGGCCATGGCTGTTGTTGCTCGGCCTGATTCTGGTGGCGCTGAACCTGCGTCCGGCGTTGTCGAGCATGGCGCCGATGCTCAGCGAAATCTCGAAGACGCTGGGGCTATCGGCCGCCCAAGCCGGGTTGCTGACGACCTTGCCGGTACTCTGCCTCGGTCTGTTCGCGCCATTGGCGCCGGTGCTGGCACGACGTTTTGGTGCCGAGCGAGTGGTGTTGGGGATTCTTCTGATGCTGGCCGGCGGGATCATTTTGCGCAGTTCATTCGGCGAGGTCGGCCTGTTCGCCGGCAGCGTGCTGGCCGGCGCCAGCATCGGGGTGATCGGCGTGTTGCTACCCGGCATTGTCAAACGCGACTTCCCGAAACAGGCCGGCACCATGACCGGTGTCTACACCATGGCACTGTGCCTGGGCGCGGCCATGGCGGCAGGGGCAACCGTGCCGTTGAGCGAACATTTCGACAAAAGCTGGCCCTTGGGTCTCGGCTTCTGGGTGGTTCCAGCGTTGGTCGCGGCGATTTTCTGGCTGCCGCAAGTCGGTCAGAAGCACGGCGCGCATCATGTTGCCTATCGGGTCCGAGGCCTGCTGCGTGATTCGCTGGCCTGGCAAGTGACCTTGTACATGGGTCTGCAATCGTCTTTGGCCTACATCGTGTTTGGCTGGCTGCCGTCGATTCTGATCGGCCGCGGTCTGACGCCAACCCAGGCTGGGCTGGTGTTGTCGGGTTCGGTGATTGTCCAGTTGATCAGCTCGCTGGCAGCACCCTGGCTGGCGACGCGCGGCAAGGATCAGCGGCTGGCAATCGTGATCGTCATGGCAATGACCCTCGGCGGTTTGTTCGGTTGCCTTTATGCGCCGATTGATGGCTTGTGGGGCTGGGCGATCCTGCTGGGGTTGGGGCAGGGCGCCACGTTCAGCCTGGCGTTGACCCTGATCGTGCTGCGCTCGCGGGATGCTCATGTCGCGGCCAATCTGTCGAGCATGGCTCAGGGCTTCGGTTACACCCTGGCGTCCATGGGGCCGTTCGCGGTCGGCGTGGTGCATGACTGGACCGGCGGCTGGAGTTCCCTGGGCTGGATCTTCGGCGTCATCGGCCTCGGCGCGATCATCGCCGGCCTCGGTGCCGGGCGTTCGTTGTACGTTCAGGTTCAAAGCGAGAGAGTCTGACGTTCTGCGCACTGTCGGTATTCGGGCCACGAATGCCGATAGTGTTCTGCGCATTTGTTGACTATCGTGCAGGCAATCTTTCGACGCCACTTTGCAACCCAGAGAGCCTGCCCATGAGTGATGCCCACAACGCCTTGATCACCCGGTTCTACCAAGCCTTCCAACGACTGGACGCCGAGGCCATGAGTGCCTGCTACACCGACGACGTGGTGTTCAGTGATCCGGCGTTCGGCGAACTGCGCGGGCGCGATGCCGGCGACATGTGGCGCATGCTCACCACCCGCGCCAAGGACTTCTCCCTGACCTTCGATAACGTGCGCAGTGATGAGCGCACCGGCGGTGCCCATTGGGTGGCGACGTACCTGTTCAGCCAGACCGGCAATACCGTGGTCAACGATATCCAGGCGCGTTTCGTGTTTCGCGACGGCAAGATCTGCGAGCATCACGACAGCTTTGATCTGTGGCACTGGTCGCGTCAGGCGCTGGGTCTCAAAGGGCTGTTGTTGGGCTGGACGCCGGTGGTGAAAAACGCCGTGCGCGCTCAGGCCTTGAAGGGGCTGAAGGCATTTCAGGCCAGTCGCTGATAAGATCGCGGCTTGTTTCCTACAAGCCTTGATCGTCACGTGAACACCTCGAGCGAATCTTCCGTCATTGCCGCCGAACCGCCGCTGCCCGTCAGCAAACCCTGGTTCGTCTACCTCGTTCGCGCGGCCAATGGTTCGCTCTACTGCGGGATCAGCGACGATCCCGTCCGCCGTTTCGCCACCCACCAAAGTGGCAAAGGCGCACGCTTCTTCCTGTCCAGCCCGGCTGTGGCACTGGTCTACACCGAAGTCTGTCGCGATAAAAGCGAAGCACTGCGCCAGGAACGACTGATCAAAAAACTCAAGAAAAGCGCCAAGGAATGTCTGGTCGCGAGCGCGGCTACGGGCTTATCAATCTGACTGATAAGCGCCCATCAGGCAGATGGGTAGGCTGCTTGTGGATTGCGCGTTAAGCTGCGAGCTCCTTATCCGAGCGGCGGAGCCGAGCATGTCCGAGTTGATTCTTCATCACTACCCGACGTCCCCTTTCGCCGAAAAGGCCCGCTTGCTGCTGGGCTTCAAGGGGCTGTCCTGGCGCTCGGTGAACATCTCGCCAGTGATGCCAAAACCCGATCTGACTGCCCTGACCGGCGGCTACCGCAAGACGCCGGTGTTGCAGATTGGTGCTGATGTCTATTGCGACACCGCGCTGATGGCTCGTCGTCTGGAGCAGGAAAAAGCCTTGCCGGCGTTCTTCCCGGAAGGTCAGGAAATGATTACCGCAACCTTCGCGGCGTGGGCCGATTCGGTGGTGTTCCAGCATGCGGTCAGCCTGGTGTTCCAGCCGGCGTCGGTGGCGGTGCGCTTTGGCAAGTTGTCACCGGAAGCGATCAAGGCCTTCCTGGCCGATCGCGCCGGATTATTCAGCGGTGGCAGTGCCACACGGCCGTCTGCCGAACAGGCTCGGCATCAATGGCCAACGATCATGGCGCGTCTGGAGCAGCAACTTCAGCGTGAGCAGGGGGACTTCCTGTTCGGTGAGCCATCGATTGCCGACTTTGCCCTGGCCCACTCGTTGTGGTTCCTCAAAGCGACGCACGTGACATCACCGTTGGTGGATGCTTATCCGGCGGTTTTGGCGTGGTTTGGCCGTGTGATGGGGTTTGGTCATGGCGCGTTCAGCGAGATGACTTCTGAGGAAGCGCTTGAAGTCGCGCGCAACGCCACACCGGCTGCGTTGCCGGATGAGCAGTTTGAGGAGCCGAACGGGTTCGAGGTTGGTCAGCAGGTGGTGATTGCCGCGACTGATTATGGGGTTGATCCGGTGGCGGGTGAATTGTTGTTTGCGGGTAGCGAAGAATTGATTTTGCGTCGCGAGGACGAGCGGGCCGGCGTGGTGCATGTGCACTTTCCGCGGTTCGGGTTTCGCATCGAAGCGCTCTAGGTGCTAACCACTGATTTTCTGGCCATGCACTAACCTGTGGGAGCTGGCTTGCCTGCGATGAGGTCAGCCCAGCAATATTGATGTTGCCTGACACTGCGCTATCGCAGGCAAGCCAGCTCCCACAAGGGACGGGGTCGGGCCTGAAGAGCTATTCCAGCGCCGCAAGAACCTTGTCCGGGTCATACCCGCGTATCAACGTTCCGTTGACATCGATCAGCGGAATCCCGCGTCCTCCCAGCGCCTCATAGGCCGTGCGCGCCTGCGCATCTTTCTCGATATCGAATTCCTTGTACGGAATGCCCTTCTGGTCGAGAAAGCGCCGGGTCAGCTTGCAGTAGCCGCACCAATCGGTGGCGTAGAGCACGACATTGGCCTTGGCCTGAGTCTGCTCGGACACCACTTGCGAGGGGTGAAACACGCGCTCGATCTTGCCCCAGTTCTGGTAAACCACGACCACCAGCAAGATCAGCAGGCATTTCTTCAATACGCCGCCGAGCATCAGTTGCGTCGCTTGAGCTGGTCGGTCAATTGGGTCGGCAGGCCTTTGATGATCAGCGTACCGGCTTCTTCGTCATATTCGATCTTCGAGCCCAGCAGGTGCGCTTCGAAGCTGATGGACAAGCCCTCGGCGCGGCCGGTAAAGCGGCGGAACTGGTTCAGGGTGCGCTTATCCGCAGGGATCTCAGGCGACAGGCCGTAGTCCTTGTTGCGGATGTGATCGTAGAAAGCTTTCGGGCGCTCTTCGTCGATCAGTTCGGACAGTTCTTCCAGGCCCATGGGCTCGCCCATTTTTGCCTGGCTGCTGGCGTAATCCACCAGGGTCTTGGTCTTCTCGCGTGCGGACTCTTCCGGCAGGTCTTCGCTTTCGACGAAGTCACTGAAGGCCTTGAGCAGGGTGCGGGTTTCGCCGGGGCCGTCGACGCCTTCCTGGCAGCCGATGAAGTCGCGGAAGTACTCCGAAACCTTTTTGCCGTTCTTGCCTTTGATGAACGAGATGTACTGCTTGGACTGCTTGTTGTTCTGCCACTCGGAGACGTTGATCCGCGCTGCCAGGTGCAACTGGCCAAGGTCCAGGTGTCGCGAAGGGGTCACGTCCAGCTGATCGGTCACTGCCACGCCTTCACTGTGGTGCAGCAGGGCGATGGCGAGGTAATCGGTCATGCCCTGCTGGTAATGCGCGAACAGCACGTGGCCGCCCACAGAGAGGTTCGACTCTTCCATCAGCTTTTGCAGATGTTCCACCGCCACCCGGCTGAAAGCTGTGAAGTCTTTACCGCCGTCGAGGTATTCCTTCAGCCAGCCGCTGAACGGATGCGCCCCGGACTCGGCATGGAAGAAACCCCAGGCCTTGCCTTGTTTGGCGTTGTAGCTCTCGTTGAGGTCGGCAAGCATGTACTCGATGGCGCTGGACTCGGCCAGTTCGGAATCGCGGGCATGAAGAACTGCGGGTGTGCCGTCGGGTTTTTTGTCGATCAGGTGGACGATGCAATGACGGATCGGCATGGGCTTCTCGGCTGATTGAAGAGAGGAGGGCGTGCTCCCCCGAAAAAGCGCTCAGTGTACCGCAACCACTGGTTTTGGCGTGGTGCCAAGGGCAATTTGCAGCTGTCCGCCGGCCCTTATGCAGTTTTTTGCCGATTTAGAGCAATAAAGCTGACCAAATGGGTAGCTAGAGGCGGATATTTCCCCGTCTCTGTGCTAGTTTTGCCCGGTCTTACGCGAAGTCACTGCGTTAAGCGTGCATTCAGCATTTGTCAGGTCGAACCAAACCCTGATTTCGGTATCTATAACCCCGACTCGTCGTGGTTATGGCCGAGGGTGCCAGATCCAGAAGATCGGGCTCGATGGCTGACACTGCACTCTGCAATCCATATGAATTTGATAGGGAAGGAACATTACATGGCTCTTACTAAAGACCAACTGATCGCCGACATCGCTGAAGCTATCGACGCGCCAAAAACCACCGCGCGTAACGCTCTGGACCAACTGGGCCAAATCGTTGCTGATCAGCTGGAAAACGGCGGCGAAATCACCCTGCCAGGTATCGGCAAGCTGAAAGTGACTGAGCGTCCTGCCCGTACCGGCCGCAACCCTTCGACTGGCGCTGCCATCGAAATCGCTGCCAAGAAAGTTATCAAGCTGGTTGTGGCCAAAGGCCTGACCGACGCTGTTAACAAGTAAGACTTGTTATAAAAAAACCGTGCTTCGGAGCAATCCGGGCACGGTTTTTTTGTGCCATAAATTCTTCAAACACCGCCGATCCTTGTGGGAGCGGGCTTGCCCGCGATGGCGGCGTGTCAGTCGCCTTCTTTGACGCCTGGCACACTGCTTTCGCGGGCAAGCCCGCTCCCACAGGGATTTCAGCACTCAGTAATTTGGCTTGTCAGCAATTACTCAGCTTTTACGCGCCCAACGTTCGCGCCAGACCTGCTGCTCGCTTTTAGTCTGGAACGTCCAGGCGACGAAGCGGCTTTGCTTCTGCCCTTGCGACATTTCCACGACCTGGCTTTCCAGCACGCCAGCCTTTTTCAGCGCCGTCTGGATCGCAGGCAGGTTTGAGGCTTTCGAGACCAGGGTGCTGAACCAAAGCACTTTGTGTTGAAAATGCGCGCTCTCGGCGATCAGTTGCGTCACAAACCGTGCTTCCCCGCCTTCGCACCACAGTTCGGCCGATTGACCGCCAAAGTTCAGCACCGGCAGTTTGCGTTTCGGATCGGCGCGGCCCAGTGCGCGCCATTTACGCTCGCTGCCCTTGGTGGCCTCGTCCATCGAAGCGTGGAACGGCGGGTTGCACATGGTCAGGTCAAAGCGTTCGCCGGGCTCGAGCAGGCCCAGCAGAATGTGCTTGGGATTGCTTTGCTGGCGCAGCTGGATGGCTTTGTTCAGCCCGTTGGACTGCACGATGGCTTTGGCGGCGGCCACGGCCGTCGGGTCGATTTCCGAGCCGAGGAAGTGCCAGCGGTAGTCGCTGTAGCCGATCAGCGGATAGACGCAGTTGGCGCCCATGCCGATATCGAGCACCTTGACCGGCGCACCGCGAGGAATCTCGCCGTCGTTGACGCTGGCCAGCAGGTCGGCCAGGAAATGCACGTAGTCAGCGCGACCCGGCACCGGTGGGCACAGGTAATCGGCCGGAATGTCCCAATGGGCAATGCCGTAGAACGACTTGAGCAGCGCCCGGTTGAACACCCGAACCGCGTCCGGGCTGGCGAAGTCGATGCTTTCCTTGCCATACGGGTTGATGATCACGAACTTCGCCAATTCCGGCGTAGTTTTGATCAGCGCCGGGAAGTCATAACGACCCTGGTGGCGATTGCGCGGATGCAGGCTGGCCTTCTCACGGGGTTCCACGGCTTTGGCCGGGGTAGCGGAGTCAGGCTTCTTGCGCGCAGGTCTTGGTGTGCGGGGGGCGTTCATGGGCGTTGTCGATTCGGGTATGGCTAAAAGTGGCGGGTATTGTCCCACATCCAGCCGTTGTGAACCCAATTGTAAAGTTCGCCGCTGTTCCCTGTGGGAGCGGGCTTGCCCGCGATGAGGACATCACATCCATCATTGATGTGGCTGCAAGGACGCCATCGCGGGCAAGCCCGCTCCCACAGGGATTTTTGGTGTGTGGAGGAAAGAGGCGGGCATAAAAAAGGAGGCCGTTGCGGGCCTCCCTTTTTCATTGCGACTTGCCGTTACAAACTGGCAATCCGCGCATGTTGCTCGGCCAGCTTGCCCAAAGCCTGTTCAGCTTCAGCCAGTTTGGCGCGTTCCTTCTCGATGACTTCGGCCGGGGCCTTGTCGACGAAACCGGCGTTGGACAGCTTGCCGCCGACGCGCTGAACTTCGCCCTGCAGACGCAGGATTTCCTTGTCCAGGCGAGCCAGTTCGGCGTCCTTGTCGATCAGGCCAGCCATTGGCACCAGCACTTCCATCTCGCCAACCAGAGCGGTGGCGGACAGCGGTGCTTCTTCGCCTGCCTTCAGAACGGTGATCGATTCCAGACGCGCCAGCTTCTTCAGTAGCGCTTCGTTCTCGGTGAGACGGCGCTGATCTTCGGCGCTGACGTTTTTCAGGAACAGGTTCAGCGGCTTGCCTGGACCGATGTTCATTTCGCCACGGATGTTACGCGTGCCGAGCATCAGGCCCTTGAGCCATTCGATGTCGTCTTCGGCGCCCTGATCGATGCGTGCTTCGTTGGCCACTGGCCAAGGTTGCAGCATGATCGTCTTGCCTTCGATACCGGCCAGCGGCGCGACACGCTGCCAGATTTCTTCGGTGATGAACGGCATGAACGGGTGCGCCAGACGCAGCGCGACTTCCAGCACTCGAACCAGCGTGCGGCGGGTGCCGCGCTGACGTTCGACCGGTGCATTTTCGTCCCACAGCACAGGCTTGGACAGTTCCAGGTACCAATCGCAATACTGGTTCCAGATGAACTCGTACAAGGCTTGTGCGGCCAGGTCGAAACGGAACTGATCGAGCTGACGAGTCACTTCGGCTTCAGTGCGTTGCAGCTGCGAAATGATCCAGCGATCCGCCAGGGACAGCTCGTAGGCTTCGCCGTTCTGACCGCAGTCTTCGCCTTTGTCCAGCACGTAGCGCGCAGCGTTCCAGATCTTGTTGCAGAAGTTGCGATAGCCTTCGACACGGCCCATGTCGAACTTGATGTCGCGACCGGTCGATGCCAGCGAGCAGAACGTGAAACGCAGGGCGTCGGTGCCGTAGCTGGCGATGCCGTCGGCGAACTCGTCGCGGGTCTGCTTCTCGATCTTCTTCGCCAGTTTCGGCTGCATCATGCCGGAGGTGCGTTTCTGCACCAGCTCCTCCAGCTCGATGCCGTCGATGATGTCCAGCGGGTCCAGGACGTTGCCCTTGGACTTGGACATCTTCTGGCCCTGGCCATCACGTACCAGACCGTGCACATAAACGGTCTTGAACGGAACCTGCGGCGTGCCGTCTTCGTTTTTCACCAAGTGCATGGTGAGCATGATCATCCGGGCAACCCAGAAGAAAATGATGTCGAAACCGGTCACCAGCACGTCGGTGGAGTGGAATTTCTTCAGGAATTCGGTCTGCTCCGGCCAGCCGAGAGTGGAGAAAGTCCACAGGCCCGAACTGAACCAGGTATCCAGAACGTCGTTGTCCTGTTGCAGCGCAACGTCCGGGCCGAGGTTGTTCTTGGCACGCACTTCGGCTTCGTCGCGACCGACATAGACCTTGCCCGACTCGTCGTACCAGGCCGGAATCCGGTGGCCCCACCACAGCTGACGGCTGATGCACCAATCCTGGATGTCGCGCATCCACGAGAAGTACATGTTTTCGTATTGTTTCGGCACGAACTGAATGCGGCCGTCTTCAACCGCAGCGATGGCCGGCTCGGCCAATGGCTTGGTAGAGACGTACCACTGGTCGGTCAGCCACGGCTCGATGATGGTGCCGGAGCGGTCGCCTTTCGGCACTTTCAGGGCATGATCGTCGACGCTGACCAGCAGGCCGGCGGCTTCGAATGCAGCCACGATCTGTTTGCGCGCTTCGAAGCGGTCGAGGCCGGCGTATTCGGCCGGGATCTTGCCGTCGATGCTTTCGTTAAGCTTGCCGTCGAGGTTGAACACCTGACAGGCCGGCAGCACGTGGGCATTCTTGTCGAAGATGTTCAGCAGTGGCAGGTTGTGGCGCTTGCCGACTTCGTAGTCGTTGAAATCGTGGGCCGGGGTGATTTTCACGCAACCGGTGCCGAATTCAGGATCGCAGTAATCGTCGGCGATGATCGGGATGCGGCGGCCAACCAGCGGCAGCTCGACAAATTTGCCGATCAGGGCTTTGTAGCGTTCATCGTTCGGGTTAACGGCCACGGCGGCGTCGCCGAGCATGGTTTCCGGACGCGTGGTCGCGACGATCAGGTAGTCGTTGCCTTCAGCGGTTTTGGCGCCGTCGGCCAGCGGGTACTTCAGGTTCCACAGGAAACCTTTCTCGTCGTGGTTTTCCACTTCGAGGTCGGAAATCGCCGTGTGCAGCTTGGTGTCCCAGTTGACCAGACGCTTGCCGCGGTAGATCAGCCCGTCTTCGTGCAGGCGCACGAACGCTTCTTTAACTGCTTCCGAGAGGCCGTCGTCCATGGTGAAGCGCTCACGGCTCCAGTCCACGGACGAGCCGAGGCGGCGGATCTGACGGCTGATGTTGCCGCCGGACTGATCCTTCCATTCCCAGACTTTCTCGAGGAATTTTTCGCGGCCCAGATCATGGCGATTCTGGCCTTGGGCTTCGAGTTGGCGCTCCACCAGCATTTGCGTGGCGATACCGGCGTGGTCGGTACCCGGCTGCCACAGGGTGTTGCGACCCTGCATGCGGCGGAAACGGATCAGGGCGTCCATGATCGCGTTGTTGAAGCCGTGACCCATGTGCAGGCTGCCGGTGACGTTCGGCGGCGGGATCATGATGGTGTAGGACTCGCCCGCGCCTTGCGGGGCGAAGTAATTCTCAGACTCCCAAGTGTTGTACCAGGAAGTTTCAATGGCGTGCGGCTGGTAGGTCTTATCCATGCGCGGCGGGACCCTATTGGCATTTATTCAGGAAAAGCCGGCAAGTATAGCGGGGCATGGGGCGTAGGGCGACTGTGGCGAGGGGGTTTACCCCCGTTGGGTCGCGAAGCGGCCCCAAAACCTGCCACCGTGGTGGTCTGGCGGACCGCATGCCCAGATCTTGCGACTGCTTCGCAGCCGAACGGGGGCAAGCCCCCTCGCCACAGCAAGCCCGTACACACCGGGAATTGGGGTTACTCGTACTGGCTCAACAACCGTTCCATCCGCGCATCTAGACGGCGTTTGATTTCGGTTTCGATGTGCGGGGCGAAGTCGTCGATCACGTCTTGCATGATCAATAGCGCGGCGGCGCGCAGTTCGCTGTCCAGGTGCAGCAGGGCGTCGGGGCCTTTGCTGGCGGCAGGCGACGGTTGCGCGGCTGGGGCGGGCGGCGGTGTCGTTTCGACCGGTTGCGGCGCATTGCCGACCGTGTCGAACAGCATGGGGATCTGTTCCTGATCACCTTCAATGACCGTGTCGGTCAGCAAGGGCGGTTGCAGGTTGTCATCACCGAGCAGTTGGCGGATCGACTCGAGGTCATCCAGCAGATGCGCGGAATTTTGCTGCGGTTTTGGAGTGTCCATCGGAATGCTCAGAGTCGCTGTAAACGGTGATCTTGCAGAGGATAGCCCTGTTCGCGGTAGAAACGGAAACTCTCCCGCGCAGCCGAACGAATCGTCGGATCTTCCACCACCACTTCCGCCACGCGGGCGAACTGTTTGGCAAATACCGGGACTTTCAGGTCGAGATTGACCAGCAGATCCTGATGCTGACCGCAGTCATCGCCAAGACCCAGGACAATCAAACCCTCCGGCTCGCTTTCGGCGGGACCGTGGGGCACGAAGCTTTCGCCCTTGAAGGCCCACAAACGTGCATCGAGATCATCACGCTGGGCGGCATCGCTGCAGTGCAGGTAAATGCGGTGGCCCATGCGCCAGGCTTTTTCGGTGAGCTTGCAGGCGAAATCCAGCCGTGCCGAAGGATCGGCGCTGGGCAGGATATAGAAGTCGACTTTGGTCATTGCGGTTCCTGAGCCCAGAGGGCGTCACCGGAAAGTGACGCCCTCTGGGTCATCGGTTTCAGGCTTTGGCGCGGTCCAGCAGGTATTGGGTCAGCAGGGGAACCGGGCGGCCAGTGGCGCCCTTGTCCTTGCCGCCGCTGGTCCAGGCCGTGCCGGCGATGTCCAGGTGCGCCCAGTTCAGGTTCTTGGTGAAGCGCGACAGGAAGCAGGCAGCGGTGATGGCGCCGCCTTTCGGGCCGCCAATGTTGGCGATGTCGGCGAACGGGCTGTCCAGCTGCTCTTGATATTCATCGAACAGCGGCAGTTGCCAGGCGCGGTCGTCGGCGGATTGGCCGGCGCTCAGCAGTTGGCCGATCAGCTCGTCGTTGTTGCCCAGCAGGCCCGAGGTGTGAGAACCCAGTGCGACGACACAAGCGCCGGTCAGGGTAGCGATGTCGATCACTGCTTGCGGCTTGAAGCGTTCGGAGTAGGTCAGGGCATCGCACAGCACCAGACGGCCTTCGGCGTCGGTGTTGAGGATTTCCACGGTCTGGCCGCTCATGGTGGTGACGATGTCGCCCGGACGCGAAGCGTTGCCGCTCGGCATGTTCTCGGCGCAGGCCAGGATGCACACCAGGTTGATCGGCAGTTTCAGCTCAAGCACGGCACGCAGGGTACCGAACACGCTGGCGGCGCCGCCCATGTCGTACTTCATTTCATCCATGCCGGCGCCCGGCTTGAGGCTGATGCCGCCGGTGTCGAAGGTAATGCCTTTGCCGACCAGTGCGTATGGCTTCTCGGATTTCTTGCCGCCGTTGTATTGCATGACGATCAAGCGCGGCGGCTGGGCGCTGCCCTGGCCGACGGCGTAGAACGAGCCCATGCCCAGGTCCTTGATCTTCTTCTCATCGAAGACTTCGACTTTCAGGCTCTTGAATTCTTTGCCCAGGTTCTTGGCTTGCTCGCCCAGGAACGTCGGGTGGCAGATGTTTGGCGGCAGGTTGCCCAGGTTACGGGTGAAGGCCATGCCATTGGCGATTGCGGTGGCGTGGGCCACGGCGCGTTCGACTTCGGCCTGTGCTGCCTTGATGGTCACCAGGGTGACTTTTTTCAAGGAGAGCGGGTCGGCTTTCTGGCTCTTGAACTGGTCGAAGGTGTACTCGCCATCCACCAGGGTTTCGGCCAGCAGGCGGGTCTTGCCATAGCTGTCGCGGCCTTTGACCACGACTTCGTCCAGGGCCAGTACTGCATCGCTGCCACCCAGGCCTTTAAGGGTGTTGAGGATGCCGGCGATGATTTTGCGGAACGGGCGATCGCCCAGCTCTTCATCCTTGCCCACGCCTACCAGCAACACGCGCTCGGCCTTGAGGTTAGGCAGGCTGTGCAGCAACAGGCTCTGGCCGACTTTGCCGGCCAGGTCGCCGCGCTTGAGCACGGCACTGATGGTGCCACCGCTCAGCTCGTCGAGTTGTTTGGCAACGGCGCCGAGTTTGCGGCCCTCGCCGACGGCGACCACCAGCGTGGCGGTCTTCAACGTTTCCGGGCTAACGCTTTTTACAACCAGTTCCATGTCTGGGTCCCTGAATTAATGGTCAAAGTGCGCGACGCGCAGAGTCTTGCTTATAAATAGAAAGACGCAGGTGCAGTGCCAGCGACAAAGGCCGCAGTTTGAACCTCGCTACCGGCGCCTGACAACCCTCGGTCGTGCGAACTTCGGTGGTTCAGGTGTCTGCTTGAGCGTGCGCAGTGACAGGCGCACCCAATCACAGGATAATGCGCCATCTTTTTCGGCGGCTCTGCTCTGCGGGCCGACCGATACGTTTGTTTGTTTGGCCGCTTAGCCTGACAACCCTGGAGTGTCTGGTTTGATTGTCTTCCGTTATCTATCCCGCGAAGTCCTGTTGACCTTGAGCGCCGTCAGCGCCGTGCTGCTGGTCATCATCATGAGCGGACGCTTCATCAAGTACCTCGCCCAGGCGGCATCTGGCCTTCTGGATCCGGGTTCGCTGTTCCTGATCATGGGTTTCCGTCTGCCGGGTTTCCTGCAGTTGATTCTGCCTTTGGGGCTGTTTCTCGGCATCCTGCTGGCCTACGGTCGTCTGTACCTCGACAGCGAAATGACCGTGCTGTCCGCCACTGGCATGAGCCAGCAGCGACTGTTTCGCATCACCCTGTTTCCGGCCACGCTGGTTGCGCTGGTGGTGGCATGGTTGAGCCTGAGCCTGGCGCCACAGGGTGCCAACCAGTTCCAGTTGCTGCTGAACAAACAGGACGCACTGACTGAATTCGATACCCTTGAGCCAGGCCGCTTCCAGGCCTTGCGCGACGGCACTCGAGTGACCTACACCGAACAACTGTCGGATGACCGCATCAACCTTGGCGGCGTATTCATTTCGCAGAAGAACATCAATTCCGATAAGAAGGATCGTGGAATTTCCGTGTTGGTGGCCGAGAAGGGGCGCCAGGAAATTCGCCCCGACGGTAACCGCTACCTGATTCTCGACAACGGCTACCGCTACGACGGTAATCCGGGTCAGGCCGATTACCGCGCCATCAAATACGACGAGTACGGCGTATTGCTGCCCAAGCCGGACGTCAGCGACGAAGTTACCGACCGCGATGCAATGACCACCAGCTCCCTGCTGGGCAATGATGACATCCGCTCGCGCACCGAACTGCAATGGCGTCTGTCTCTGCCGTTGCTGGTCTTCATCGTGACCCTGATGGCGGTGCCGCTGTCGCGGGTCAACCCGCGTCAGGGCCGTTTCCTCAAGCTGCTGCCGGCGATTCTTCTTTATATGGCTTACCTGACCATCCTGATTGCCGCTCGCGGCGCCCTCGAAAAGGGCAAGATCCCGGCGGCATTGGGCTTGTGGTGGGTACATGCGATCTTCCTGGCCATTGGCCTGGGCTTGCTGTACTGGGAGCCGCTGCGCTTGAAAATGGCGAGTCGCCGCAGCGCGCTGGAGGTGGCCCGTGGATAAGCTCGATCGCTACATCGGTAGCAGCGTATTCGTCGCGATCCTGGCAGTGCTGGGGATCATCCTCGGTCTGGCAACGCTGTTTGCCTTCATCGATGAGATGAGTGAGGTCAGCGATACCTACACGCTGATGGATGTCCTGAGCTACGTGCTGCTGACCGCTCCACGCCGTCTGTACGACATGTTGCCGATGGCGGCGCTGATCGGTTGCCTGATCGGCCTCGGCAGTCTGGCCAGCCACAGTGAACTGACCATCATGCGTGCTGCGGGCGTGTCGCTGGGGCGGATAGTCTGGGCTGTCATGAAGCCGATGCTGCTTTTGATGGTGGTGGGGTTAGTGATTGGCGAGTACGTCGCGCCGGCCACGGAAGTCACCGCTCAGGCCAACCGCTCGCTGGCCCAGGGCAGTGGCGACGCGCAAAGCGCCAAGCACGGTCTGTGGCACCGGCAGGGTGACGAGTTCATTCACGTCAACTCTGTGCAACCCAATGGTCTGCTGTACGGCGTGACCCGTTATCGCTTCGACGATCAACGCCACATGCTGTCTTCGAGCTTCGCCAAGCGCGCGGAATTCGACACGGATCACTGGCAACTGAGCGATGTCACGACCACGTTGTTCCATGAAAAGAACACCGAAGTGGTGACAATTCCGGAGGAGCGTTGGGAAGTAGCCTTGAGCCCGCAACTGCTGAGCACCGTGGTGATGGCGCCTGAATCACTGTCGATCACCGGTCTGTGGAGTTACATCCACTACCTGGCTGACCAGGGTTTGAGCAATGGTCGTTACTGGCTGGCATTTTGGGTCAAGGTGTTGCAGCCGCTGGTGACCGCCGCATTGGTGCTGATGGCGATTTCCTTCATCTTCGGCCCGCTGCGTTCGGTGACCCTCGGTCAGCGGGTCTTTACCGGTGTGCTGGTGGGCTTCACCTTCCGCATCGTCCAGGATTTGTTGGGGCCTTCGAGCCTGGTATTCGGTTTCTCGCCGCTGTTTGCGGTGCTGGTACCGGCCGGTGTCTGTGCCCTGGCCGGGGTCTGGTTGTTGCGCCGGGCTGGTTGATCGCGGGTTATTCCCGATGTGGCTTGTCACTCAAAACGCCCCTGTCGCAAGACCGGGGCGTTTTTGTACGCGCCGTCTGACCTGCGAACGTGACGCTTGCGCCGTGGATCAGGTACAATTCCCGGCTATTTTTCGGCGGGCTATGCCTGCAGCCTTTTTGAGTGTTGATCCGTGAGTGATTTGAGTCATATCCGCAATTTCTCCATCATCGCCCACATTGACCATGGCAAGTCGACGCTGGCCGATCGCTTCATCCAGATGTGCGGCGGCCTTGCCGAGCGCGAAATGGAAGCCCAGGTGCTGGACTCCATGGACCTGGAGCGTGAACGCGGGATCACCATCAAGGCCCACAGCGTCACCCTTTATTACACCGCTCGCGATGGCATCAAGTACCAGCTGAACTTCATTGATACCCCCGGCCACGTTGACTTCACCTACGAAGTCAGCCGGTCGCTGGCGGCCTGTGAAGGTGCATTGCTGGTGGTCGATGCCGGTCAGGGCGTTGAGGCGCAGTCGGTTGCCAACTGCTACACGGCGATCGAGCAGGGCCTGGAAGTCATGCCAGTCCTGAACAAGATCGACCTGCCACAGGCCGATCCGGACCGCGTCAAAGAAGAAATCGAAAAAATCATCGGCATCGATGCCACCGATGCTGTCGAGTGCTCTGCCAAGACTGGCCTGGGCGTCGACGAAGTGCTTGAACGTCTGGTTCACACCATTCCTGCGCCGACCGGCAACTACGAAGATCCGCTGCAAGCGTTGATCATCGACTCCTGGTTCGACAACTACCTGGGCGTTGTTTCCCTGGTACGCGTGCGTCACGGTCGTGTGAAGAAGGGCGACAAGATTCTCGTTAAATCCACCGGCAAGATCCACCTGGTGGACAGCGTCGGTGTCTTCAACCCGAAACACACCGCCACCGTTGACCTGAAGGCCGGCGAAGTGGGCTTCATCATTGCCGGTATCAAGGACATTCACGGTGCACCGGTCGGTGACACCCTGACCTTGAGCTCCACGCCAGACGTTGACGTGCTGCCAGGCTTCAAACGCATTCAGCCGCAGGTTTACGCCGGTCTGTTCCCGGTCAGCTCCGACGACTTCGAAGATTTCCGTGAAGCGCTGCAAAAGCTCACGCTCAACGACTCGTCCCTGCAGTACACCCCGGAAAGCTCCGACGCCCTGGGCTTCGGCTTCCGTTGCGGGTTCCTCGGCATGCTGCACATGGAAATCATCCAGGAGCGCCTGGAGCGCGAGTACGACCTGGACCTGATTACCACTGCGCCGACGGTAATTTTCGAGCTGTTGCTGAAAACCGGTGAAACGATTTACGTCGATAACCCGTCGAAGCTCCCGGACCTGTCGTCGATCGAAGACATGCGTGAACCGATCGTGCGGGCCAATATCCTTGTGCCGCAAGAGCACCTGGGTAACGTCATTACCCTGTGTATCGAAAAGCGTGGCGTGCAGCACGACATGCTGTTCCTCGGTACCCAGGTACAAGTGACCTACGATTTGCCGATGAACGAAGTGGTCCTCGACTTCTTCGACCGTCTGAAATCCACCAGTCGTGGCTATGCTTCGCTGGATTACCATTTCGACCGTTATCAATCAGCTAATCTGGTGAAACTGGATGTGCTGATTAACGGTGACAAGGTCGACGCCCTGGCGCTGATCGTGCACCGCGACAATGCGCACTACAAAGGTCGCCAGTTGACCGAGAAGATGAAAGAACTGATTCCGCGCCAGATGTTCGACGTCGCGATCCAGGCCGCCATCGGCGGGCAGATCATTGCGCGGACTTCCGTCAAGGCACTCAGAAAGAACGTATTGGCCAAATGCTACGGCGGTGACGTTAGCCGTAAGCGCAAGCTGTTGGAAAAGCAAAAGGCCGGTAAAAAACGCATGAAGCAGGTCGGTAACGTGGAGATTCCACAAGAAGCCTTCCTTGCAGTGCTCAGGTTGGATAGTTAGGTCCTATGTCACTAAATTTCCCGCTGTTGCTGGTCATCGCCGTGTTCGTCTGCGGCCTGTTGGCGTTGCTCGATCTGCTGTTCCTGGCGCCACGGCGCCGGGCTGCCATTAACTCTTACCAGGGTAGCGTCAGCCAGGCTGACATGGTGGTGGTCGAGAAACTGAACAAAGAGCCGCTGCTGGTCGAATACGGCAAGTCGTTCTTCCCGGTGTTGTTCATTGTGCTGGTGCTGCGTTCGTTCCTGGTGGAACCGTTCCAGATTCCTTCCGGCTCGATGAAACCGACCCTGGACGTCGGCGACTTCATTCTGGTGAACAAATTTTCTTACGGGATCCGCCTGCCGGTGATCGACAAGAAAGTCATCGAAGTCGGTGATCCGCAGCGCGGCGATGTCATGGTGTTCCGCTACCCGAGCGACCCGAACGTCAATTACATCAAGCGTGTGGTCGGCCTGCCGGGTGACCAGATTCGCTACACCGCTGACAAGCGTCTGTTCGTCAACGGTGAGTCGATTGCCGAACAACTGGTCGGCTCCGAGCCGGGCACGTTGGGCAGCGCAGAGCTCTACAAGGAAAAACTCGGCATCGCCGAGCACCTTATCCGCAAGGAAATGAGCCGCTACCGCGCAGCGCCGGATCGTTCGTGGACCGTGCCTGCCGGGCACTACTTCATGATGGGCGACAACCGCGACAACTCGAACGACAGTCGCTACTGGGATGATCCGACTATTCCCAAGGATCTGCTGGGCATGGTTCCCGACAAGAATATCGTCGGCAAGGCCTTCGCAGTCTGGATGAGCTGGCCGGAACCCAAACTCAGTCACCTGCCGAATTTCTCGCGGGTTGGCCTGATCAAGTAATCACACACGGCGCTGTTGAACACAGCGCCGAATGCATTTCTGGAGTCGGCATAATCGGCGACAGAAGCATGAAAACAACGATATTCAGGACGTTATTTTTGAACACAGCGTTAATTGTCCCAAGCCTGCGCCGCACCACGGCGATGGCGGTGGAATCCAGCCACGAACTCAGCGTGGGTAAACCGTGAGCGTCTCCTTAAGCCGTCTAGAGCGTCAGCTCGGCTACACCTTCAAAGACCAGGAGCTGATGGTCCTGGCCCTGACTCACCGCAGCTTTGCCGGGCGCAACAACGAACGCCTGGAGTTCCTCGGTGATGCCATCCTCAACTTCGTTGCTGGCGAGGCGCTGTTCGATCGCTTCCCGCTGGCCCGCGAAGGCCAGTTGTCGCGTTTGCGCGCCCGTTTGGTGAAAGGTGAGACCCTGGCCGTACTGGCCCGTGGTTTCGACCTGGGCGAATACCTGCGCCTGGGCTCCGGCGAATTGAAAAGCGGCGGTTTCCGTCGCGAGTCGATTCTGGCCGATGCCCTGGAAGCGCTGATCGGTGCGATCTACCTGGACGCCGGCATGGACATGGCGCGCGAGCGCGTGCTGGCCTGGCTGGCCGGAGAGTTCGAAGGCCTGACGCTGGTCGACACCAACAAAGATCCGAAAACCCGCCTGCAGGAATTCCTGCAGTCCCGTGGTTGTGAGCTGCCGCGTTACGAAGTGGTGGATATCCAGGGTGAGCCGCATTGCCGGACGTTCTTCGTCGAATGTGAAATCATCTTACTGAATGAAAAAAGCCGAGGTCAGGGTGTGAGTCGTCGTATTGCCGAACAGGTAGCGGCCGCCGCAGCACTGATTGCCCTGGGCGTGGAGAATGGCCATGACTGATTCAACCGCAACTCGCTGTGGCTATGTTGCCATCGTCGGCCGTCCGAACGTGGGCAAGTCCACGCTGCTGAACCACATTCTGGGTCAGAAGCTGGCGATCACCTCGCGCAAGCCGCAGACCACCCGTCACAACATGCTCGGCATCAAGACCGAAGGCGCCGTTCAGGCGATCTACGTCGACACCCCGGGCATGCACAAGGGCGGCGAAAAGGCCCTGAACCGCTACATGAACAAGACCGCTTCGGCGGCGTTGAAAGACGTCGACGTGGTGATCTTCGTGGTTGACCGCACCAAGTGGACCGACGAAGACCAGATGGTCCTCGAGCGCGTTCAATACGTGACCGGCCCGCTGATCGTGGCGCTGAACAAGACCGACCGTATCGAAGACAAATCCGAGCTGATGCCGCACCTGAGCTGGTTGCAGGAGCAGCTGCCGAACGCGCAGATCATGCCGATCTCGGCCCAGCACGGGCACAATCTGGACGCGCTGGAACGAGTGATCGCCGAGCACCTGCCGGAAAACGATCACTTCTTCCCGGAAGATCAGATCACTGACCGCAGCAGCCGTTTCCTCGCCGCCGAACTGGTGCGCGAGAAAATCATGCGCCAGTTGGGCGCCGAGCTGCCGTACCAGATCACCGTGGAAATCGAAGAGTTCAAGCAGCAGGGCAAAACCCTGCACATTCATGCGTTGATCCTCGTCGAACGTGACGGCCAGAAGAAAATCATCATTGGCGACAAGGGCGAGCGCATCAAGCGCATCGGCACCGAGGCGCGCAAGGATATGGAGCTGCTGTTCGACTCCAAGATCATGCTCAACCTGTGGGTCAAGGTTAAGGGCGGCTGGTCTGACGACGAGCGTGCGCTGCGTTCGCTGGGTTACGGCGATCTGTAAACCCGGTCTGCGCTGCACCGTAGAACCCTGTGGGAGCGGGCTTGCCCGCGATGAGGATGTAACATTCAGCAGAGATGTTGAATGTAAGTCCGCCATCGCGGGCAAGCCCGCTCCCACATTGGTTTTGGTTGTTTGTAGAACTGCGCTCCTTCATTGAGAACTGCGATTTCCATGTCCCCAACCCAGCCCATCGGCCAACCCGCCTACGTCCTCCACAGCCGCGCCTACCGCGAAAGCAGTGCGCTGGTGGATTTCCTTACGCCGCAAGGTCGGCTACGGGCGGTGTTGCGTAGCGCACGGGGTAAGGCCGGGACATTGGCGCGGCCGTTCGTGCCGCTGGAAGTCGAGTTCCGTGGTCGGGGTGAGTTGAAAAACGTCGGTCGCATGGAAAGCGCCGGTGTTTCCACCTGGCTCAACGGCGAGGCACTGTTCAGCGGCCTCTACCTCAACGAATTGCTGATTCGCCTGCTGCCCGCCGAAGACCCTCACCCCGCGGTTTTCGATCACTACGCCGCGACCTTGCTCGCCTTGGCCGAAGGCCGTCCATTGGAGCCTTTGCTGCGCTCCTTCGAATGGCGTTTGCTTGACGACCTCGGCTACGGCTTTGCGTTGAATGCCGACATCCATGGCGACCCCATCGCGCCGGACGGTCTCTATCGCTTGCAAGTGGATGCGGGCCTGGAGCGGGTCTATCTGCTGCAACCGGGTCTGTTCAACGGCATCGAGCTGCTGGCCATGGCCGATGCCGACTGGTCCGCGCCCGGTGCGCTGTCCGCTGCCAAGCGCCTGATGCGTCAGGCATTGGCCGTTCATCTGGGCGGTCGTCCTCTGGTCAGTCGCGAGTTGTTTCGCAAGCCATAGTTTCTCAAGCCATAGGAACTGTTGATGCTTGCGTCAACAGACCCAAGCTCCCCGTGTATGCTGTGCACCGAACTTTCCCTTATTTCAGGAGCGCTTCCGTGACCACCAGCAATCGCATTCTTCTTGGCGTGAACATCGACCACGTTGCCACCCTGCGTCAGGCCCGGGGCACTCGCTACCCGGATCCGGTCAAGGCAGCGCTGGACGCGGAAGAGGCGGGCGCTGACGGCATCACCGTGCACCTGCGCGAAGACCGTCGGCACATCCAAGAGCGCGATGTGCTGCTGCTCAAGGACGTGCTGCAAACCCGCATGAACTTCGAAATGGGCGTCACCGAAGAAATGATGGCGTTCGCCGAGCGCATCCGCCCGGCGCATATTTGCCTGGTTCCGGAAACCCGTCAGGAGCTGACCACCGAAGGCGGTCTGGACGTGGCAGGGCAGGAGGCACGGATCAAGGCAGCGGTGGATCGCCTGGCGAAGATCGGCTGTGAAGTGTCGCTGTTCATCGACGCGGACGAGCGGCAGATCGAAGCGTCCCGCCGTGTCGGTGCGCCGGCCATTGAATTGCACACCGGGCGTTATGCGGACGCCGAGACGCCAACCGAAGTCGCTGAAGAGCTGAAGCGCGTGGCCGATGGCGTAGCATTCGGTCTGGCCCAGGGGTTGATCGTCAATGCCGGTCATGGCCTGCATTATCACAACGTCGAGGCGGTTGCGGCGATCAAAGGCATCAACGAACTGAACATCGGCCATGCGCTGGTGGCCCATGCGTTGTTCGTCGGGTTCAAGTCGGCGGTGTCGGAAATGAAGGCATTGATTCTGGCTGCCGCTTTGAAAGGCTAGATCGGCGGCGCTGCCATCGCGGGCAAGCCACGCTCCCACAGGTCCGAGTTGAACGACAATTATTTACTCGACGCGGATCTGTGGGAGCGTGGCTTGCCCGCGATGGCGTCTTTGAAGACAGCGAAGATTTAAAGCGGAGGGGTTTCCTGGCTCGGCTTGGTCTTGTCGACCCCCGGCACATGCAGGTTGCCCTCAGCCACCTGATTGCCTTCCAGCTGCGGCTGCGTGACCCACGTCAGGATGTCGTAGTAACGACGGATGTTCGCTACGAAGTGCACCGGCTCGCCGCCTCGGGCGTAGCCGTAACGGGTTTTGCTGAACCATTTTTTCTCGGACAGACGCGGCAGGATTTTCTTCACATCCAGCCACTTGTCCGGGTTCAGCCCTTCCTTGGCCGCCAGTTTGCGTGCGTCATCCAGGTGACCGCTGCCGACGTTGTAGGCCGCCAGCGCGAACCACGTACGATCCGGCTCCTGGATCGATTCGTCCAATTGCTCCTTCATGTAAGCCAGGTACTTCGCGCCGCCCATGATGCTCTGCTTGGGGTCGAGTCGATTGGACACGCCCATGGCTTGCGCCGTGTTCTGGGTCAGCATCATCAATCCGCGCACGCCGGTCTTGGACGTGACCGCCGCTTGCCACAGCGATTCCTGATAACCGATTGCCGCCAACAAACGCCAGTCGACTTTCTCTTTCTTGGCGTATGTCTTGAAGTGTTGTTCGTACTTGGGCAGCCGTTGCTGCAGATGTTGGGCGAAGGTGTAGGCGCCCATGTAACCCAGCACGTCGACGTGCCCGTAATAGCGATCCTTGAGCCGTTGCAGGGTGCCGTTTTTCTTCACTTTGTCGAGATAGGTATTGATCTCGTTGAGCAGGCTGTTGTCTTCGCCGGCGGCCACGGCCCAGCTCTGATTGCTGGCGTCACCGAGATCAAAGGCGACCCGCACGTTGGGGAAGTACACCTGGTTCATCGCGACTTCGTTGGAATCGACCAGCGTCAGATCTATCTGAGCTTCGTCAACCATGCGCAGCAAGTCGACGACTTCGACCGCGTCGGACTCTTCGTATTCAATGCCGGGATATTTCTTTTTCAGCTCTGCCAATTGCTCGGCGTGGGTACTGCCCTTGAGCACCATGATCTTCTTGCCGACCAGATCGCCTGCGTCGGTCGGCCGTGACTGACCGTTGCGGTAGATGATCTGTGGGGTGACTTCGAGGTAAGAGTGGGAAAACCGCACCTGTTGTTTGCGTTGCTCGCTGCTGACCAGACCGGCAGCAGCCAGCACCGGGCCATTAGGCTTGCCCACCTGATTGAACAGGTCATCGAGGTTGTCGGCGGTTTCGATCTTGAGTTCCACCCCCAGATCGTCGGCGAAGCGCTTCACCAGCTCGTATTCGAAGCCGGTCTCACCGTTGCGATCCTGAAAGTAGGTGGCGGGACTGTTACGGGTGACCACCCGCAGCACGCCATCCTCCTTTACGCGCTCCAGCGTGTTGGGTTTATCAACACAGCCACTGAGCACCAGGAAGAGTCCGGTTGCGATCAGCCATTTGGCGTACCGCGGACGCAAAGCCGTTGGGGAAAACATCTGCGCAGTATACGCAAAGGACCACGAGCGCCATATCTCGACAGCGAAGGGCTTGTCTGCTAAGCAACTGAAAACCGCTCCGGAGCCCGCAGGAATGGGCCCGAGCGGTATTTTGTGACAGAAAAAATATCCCTCGGCACGCACCTGTTACAGGTCCGAAAACCCCGCCCGACGTTCGGGTATAGCCGCGCATACCGTTTCGGGTGCTGTCGCGGGCGGTTTAGGCTAGAATGCACGGCCTCAAAGCACACCCCTTCCCGAGGCTGTCCCGAAGATGTTGATCCTGCGCGGCGCTCCTGCCCTTTCTGCCTTTCGCCACAGCAAACTCCTTGAGCAACTGAGCCAGAAGGTTCCGGCTGTCAGTGGCTTGTATGCTGAATTCGCTCACTTCGCCGAAGTTACCGGCGTCCTGACCGGCGACGAACAGCAGGTGCTTGCGCGCCTTCTGAAGTACGGCCCAAGCGTTCCAGTACAAGAGCCAACCGGTCGTCTGTTTCTGGTGTTGCCACGTTTCGGCACTATCTCGCCGTGGTCCAGTAAAGCCAGCGACATCGCTCGCAACTGCGGCCTGACCAAGATCCAGCGCCTGGAGCGCGGTATCGCGTTCTACGTCGCCGGCCAGTTCAGCGATGCCGACGCGCAGCTGATCGCAGGCGCGCTGCATGACCGCATGACCCAGATCGTATTGGACAACCTTGAACAAGCCGCCGGCCTGTTCAGCCACGCCGAACCCAAGCCCCTGACCGCGATCGACGTGTTGGGTGGCGGCCGCGCCGCGCTGGAAAAAGCCAACACCGAACTGGGCCTGGCCCTGGCCGAAGACGAAATCGACTACTTAGTCAACGCCTTCGTCGGCTTGAAGCGCAACCCGCATGACATCGAATTGATGATGTTTGCCCAGGCGAACTCCGAGCACTGCCGTCACAAGATCTTCAACGCCAGTTGGGACATTGACGGTCAGAGCCAGGAAAAAAGCCTGTTCGGCATGATCAAGAACACCTATCAGATGCACAGCGAAGGTGTTCTGTCGGCTTATAAGGACAACGCCTCGGTAATCGTCGGCTCCGTTGCCGGCCGTTTCTTCCCGGACCCTGAAACCCGTCAGTACGGCGCGGTGCAGGAACCGGTGCACATCCTGATGAAAGTCGAAACCCACAACCACCCGACCGCGATTGCCCCGTTCCCGGGTGCGTCCACCGGTAGCGGCGGTGAGATTCGTGACGAAGGCGCAACCGGTCGCGGCGCCAAGCCCAAGGCTGGCCTGACTGGTTTCACCGTGTCCAACCTGCAAATCCCGGGCTTCGAACAGCCGTGGGAAGTGCCGTACGGCAAGCCTGAGCGCATCGTTACCGCGCTGGACATCATGATCGAAGGCCCACTGGGTGGCGCCGCGTTCAACAACGAATTCGGTCGTCCGGCCCTGACCGGCTACTTCCGTACCTTCGAACAATCGATCACCACCCCGCGTGGCGACGAAGTTCGCGGTTACCACAAGCCGATCATGCTGGCCGGCGGTATGGGTAACATCCGTGCCGAACACGTACAGAAAGGCGAGATCACCGTCGGCTCCAAACTGATCGTGCTCGGCGGCCCGGCAATGCTCATTGGCCTGGGCGGCGGCGCTGCCTCTTCCATGGCCACCGGCACCAGCTCGGCGGATCTGGACTTCGCATCCGTACAGCGCGAAAACCCGGAAATGGAACGTCGCTGCCAGGAAGTCATCGACCGTTGCTGGCAGTTGGGTGACAAAAACCCGATCAGCTTCATCCACGACGTCGGCGCGGGCGGTCTGTCCAACGCCTTCCCGGAACTGGTCAACGACGGCAACCGTGGCGGTCGCTTCGAACTGCGCAATATTCCAAACGACGAGCCGGGCATGGCCCCGCACGAAATCTGGAGTAACGAATCCCAGGAACGCTACGTTCTGGCAGTCGGCCCGGCGGACTTCGAACGCTTCCAGGCGATCTGCGAACGTGAGCGTTGCCCGTTTGCCGTGGTCGGCGAAGCCACTGCCGAACCGCAGCTTACTGTCACGGATAGCCACTTCGGCAACAGCCCGGTGGACATGCCTCTCGAAGTGCTGCTGGGCAAAGCCCCGCGCATGCACCGTTCGGCCGTTCGCGAAAACGAGCTGGGCGACGATTTCGATCCGTCGACCCTCGAGATCGCCGACTGCGTCGAGCGCGTTCTGCATCACCCGGCCGTGGCCAGCAAAAGCTTCCTGATCACCATCGGCGATCGCACCATCACCGGCCTCGTGGCCCGTGATCAGATGGTCGGTCCGTGGCAGGTTCCGGTGGCTGACGTTGCCGTCACCGCCACCAGCTTCGACGTCTACACCGGTGAAGCCATGGCCATGGGCGAGCGCACTCCGCTGGCTCTGCTGGACGCTCCGGCGTCGGGCCGCATGGCCATCGGCGAAACCCTGACCAACATCGCGGCGTCGCGCATCGCCAAAATCTCCGACATCAAACTGTCGGCGAACTGGATGTCCGCCGCCGGTCACCCGGGTGAAGACGCGCGTCTGTACGACACCGTGAAAGCGGTCGGCATGGAATTGTGCCCTGAGCTGGGCATCACCATTCCGGTAGGCAAGGACTCGATGTCCATGGCCACCCGCTGGAACGACGAAGGCGTCGACAAGACCGTGACCTCGCCGATGTCCCTGATCGTGACCGGTTTCGCGCCCGTGGCTGACATCCGTCAGACCATGACCCCGCAACTGCGCATGGACAAGGGCACCACCGACCTGATCCTGATCGACCTCGGTCGCGGTCAGAACCGCATGGGCGCTTCGATCCTCGCTCAGGTTCACGGCAAACTCGGCAAGCAGGCCCCGGACGTCGATGACGCCGAAGACCTGAAAGCCTTCTTCGCTGTGATCCAGGGCCTCAACGCCGACGGTCACTTGCTGGCTTACCACGACCGTTCCGACGGTGGTCTGCTGACCAGCGTGGTGGAAATGGCCTTTGCCGGCCACTGCGGTCTGAGCCTGAACCTCGACGGTCTGGCAGAAACCTCCGCCGACATCGCCGCGATCCTGTTCAACGAAGAACTGGGCGCTGTGATCCAGGTTCGCCAGGACGCCACTCCAGACATCCTCGCGCAGTTCAGCGCAGCTGGCCTGAGTGACTGCGTTTCGGTGATCGGTCAGCCAATGAACAACGGCCAGATCAACATCACCTTCAACGGCGACACCGTGTTCGAAGGTGAGCGTCGTCTGCTGCAACGTCAGTGGGCCGAGACCAGCTACCAGATCCAGCGTCTGCGTGACAACGCCGACTGCGCCGAACAAGAGTTCGACGTGCTGCTGGAAGAAGACAACCCGGGCCTGAGCGTCAAGCTCAGCTACGACGTCAACCAGGATGTCGCCGCGCCTTACATCAAGAAAGGCATCCGCCCACAGGTTGCCGTGCTGCGTGAGCAGGGCGTCAACGGTCAGGTGGAAATGGCGGCCGCGTTCGACCGCGCCGGTTTCAACGCGATCGACGTGCACATGAGCGATATTCTGGCCGGCCGTGTCGACCTGAACGAGTTCAAAGGTCTGGTGGCTTGCGGCGGTTTCTCCTACGGCGACGTACTGGGTGCCGGTGAGGGCTGGGCCAAGTCCGCGCTGTTCAACAGCCGCGCTCGCGATGCCTTCCAGGGCTTCTTCGAACGTAACGACAGCTTCACCCTCGGCGTGTGCAACGGTTGCCAGATGATGTCCAACCTGCACGAGCTGATCCCGGGCAGCGAGTTCTGGCCGCACTTCGTGCGTAACCGTTCCGAGCAGTTCGAAGCTCGCGTGGCGATGGTACAGATCCAGGAATCGAACTCGATCTTCCTGCAGGGCATGGCCGGTTCGCGCATGCCGATCGCCATCGCACACGGCGAAGGCCATGCCGAATTCGCTAGCGAAGAAGCGTTGCTGGAAGCTGATCTGTCGGGTTGCGTGGCAATGCGTTTCGTCGACAACCACG
This sequence comes from Pseudomonas sp. BF-R-26, assembly GCF_019947395.1. Classification (NCBI taxonomy): domain Bacteria; kingdom Pseudomonadati; phylum Pseudomonadota; class Gammaproteobacteria; order Pseudomonadales; family Pseudomonadaceae; genus Pseudomonas; species Pseudomonas sp. BF-R-26. The sequence goes on from NZ_JAGYGK010000011.1 coordinate 192,225, forward strand.
GCAAGGTCACCGAAAACTACCCGGCCAACCCGAACGGCTCGCCGCGCGGGATCACCGGTTTGACCAGCCGTGACGGTCGCGTGACCATCATGATGCCGCACCCGGAGCGTGTATTCCGCGCCGTGCAGAACTCGTGGCGTTCGGAAGACTGGAACGAAGACGCACCTTGGATGCGTATGTTCCGTAATGCTCGCGTGTGGGTTAACTAAGCGCCGTGTACAAGCTCGGTTTTTTTGTTCCGGCCAGTCATGTCGAGGTGGTCAAGAGTGCTGTGTTCGCTGCCGGTGGTGGGCGGATCGGGGCTTATGATCATTGTGCGTGGCAGGTGTTCGGGTTGGGTCAGTTTCGTCCACTGGATGGCAGTCAGCCGTTCATTGGCGAAGCGGGGCAGGTCGAGCAGGTTGAGGAATGGAAGGTTGAGCTTGTGGTCAGCGATGAGTTGATTCGGGCGGTGGTGGTGGCTCTGAAAGAGAGCCATCCCTATGAAACGCCGGCTTACGAGGTGTGGCGGTTGGAAGATTTCTGATCTTCCTGGCCGCTGAAATGAGAAACCCGCTGAAAGTGATTTCAGCGGGTTTTTTATTGGCTGCGATTTAGGGCGTGGCGGCCTTAGGGCCGACCAGGTTTTTGTTGATTGAGTACATATCCATTGCTGCGGTAACGGCGGCTTATGGTTTCGCCCTTACGGCGCCTCCCTTTGGCAAACGCCCCAAAGGAAGCAAAGGTCTTCGCCCCAAGCGTCCGGCCCCTCGCTAAGGCTCGGCGTTCCTTCGCTCCGGTATCCATCTGGGGGCATCGCCCTACGGTCTGCTTCGCTACGACCTACATGCGATGGGTTCGACTGCGTCGAACGGCGCTGCGCGCCAATCCCCAGATGAACACCTCCACTCAGCCTCCCGAAGGGGCGGGTGGATCAAAATCAAAAGCCAGATCAAAAGCGGCAGGCGAGCTAACGCTCGGCCTGTTGAGTGGTGAGAGGCGGGTGCACACCGCTCCACTGTGGGAGCGGGCTTGCCCGCGATGGCGGCCTGACAGCCGACCAATCTCTCTCAGACATACACCGCCCCCCTTGTAGGAGCGAGGCTTGCCCGCGAAGACGGCCTTACAGGCAACGATGTTTATTGATCAGAAAAAACATCAGAACCTTCCCACAATACTTTCAGGTTGTCCGTCGGAAGTGGCCTCTCTAACCTTTCGGTATCGCTGCCAATTCAAGCTGCCAGATAGTTTGCCAGGCGCCCATATCAGTGATTGAGGTTCAAAAAAATGATATTGCCTGACGTAATCACTCCCCGCGTTAATACGAACACGGCGTTGGGACGGGCCTTGATTTCGATGTTCAAATCCGTCGAAGCAGAGCTGGCACTTGAGAGCGCAGAATCAGGGGCGGTGAAAGTCATCGTGTTCGGTGGGTGCGCCGTTCACCTCTACACAAATCATCGTGTTTCCACAGACGTCGATGCCGAGATTTATGAAGCTTCTGTCCCTGAAGGCCTCCATCTTCAGACCTTGCTCGCGGAGGTTCCTGAGCAATTTGTCGATGAGCGAACCGGTCGATTGATGGAGCTGAACTATGACCTTCAATACAACACAAGTTTTGGTCCCATTCACGAGGATTACTGGGGACGGAGTATTCCTCTCATAGAGTTCCCGGTTGAGTCTCCGTTGCACGTTCACATTGCGGCACCTATCGACATTGCCATCTCCAAACTGGGCAGGGCCACAGATCAAGACGTTGGCGATATCATGATGCTTCTCCGGGCTGGCTTCATAGTGACCACCGAGCTTCGTCGACTGGCATTGCAGGCGATTGATGTATATGTTGGCAACAAAGAGCCACCAGCATCCGTTCTTACCCATATTTTGCAAGACTACTTGGAGAATACAGATGACGAAGCCCGCTAACGGCCACGTCCTCTCATCCGCCTTGGACACATTGGTCAAACGTCCTCTAAATCAAGCAGATGACGCGGCGCTTGTGAGCGCGGCTAAAGCTGTTTGGTACTCGAAATTGAATCTTGAAAGTGAGGTGACAGCGTTCCTGAACTGCCACTCTGATGAGGTGGAAGTTCGACGTGCAGGTTATCTGCTCGAACGATTCACTCGCTTTGCCTGCGTGTCTGATAGCCGCGTGTCGGAAACCCTTAACGCTATTGAGCTTTTTGCACACTCGACTTCCAAGCATGAAGTGATACCGCAAGCAACCGTACCGCTTCGTCGGCGCCGTGATGAACTCGCCATTGCTTGGGGGCTGAATGAAGGCCTTGGCTTGAAGGCTCAATCCCTCATGCCTTTCCAGACTCGGCACTACGAGGCTGAACAGCGCGCTACGTTTTCCTGAGCTTAAGCTGCATTACAAGAACCCGGCCTAGGCCGGGTTTTTGCTGTCCACTTGGATAAGTGATGGCGTTTATTCATCAGGCAAAACATCAGAACCTTCCCACAATACTTTCAGGTTGTCCGTCGGAAGTGGGTTCTCTAACCTTTGGCTGTCGCTGCCAATGCAGTGACCGGGACTGCAAGCCTGAAGAATCGTTAGGCGCTTATAGGCGCCGCATCAATAAGTGATGTCGGTCGCTCCAATTTTTTAGGAGCTCCACCATGATCAAAGACAATCCCGATCTCCCAGAAACAGACGTAGAAGATGTGGAAACAAACATGGAAAACGAATCCGTTTCCCCCTACGCCTGCCTCAATTCCAAAAAGCTCCACGACGCCGCAATCCGTGCACTCGATCACTATCTCGCGCCACCTTCCCAAAAGAAGGCCAAAGCCGATCAGCGTCCAAGTACGATTTTCGTGGTCGCGCCCAACGTAGATTCCGAAACCCTGCTGGCCCATGCCTGTGAAACCCTGGCTTCGGCGAATGTCATGGCCAGTGAGTTGGCGTTCGATCTAACCGGCCCAAGCTGCAATCTGGCCTTGGGCATTCAGCAGATGATTTCTCTGGCGGAGTTGTCGGTGAATCGCGTGTTGGATCATCTGGACCCGCAGGTGTAGCACGATAAAAAAAGCCCGCTGGACCTGTGACGGTCAGCGGGCTTTGAGATTTGTGGTGTTCGTGAGGGCCTCTTCGCGAGCAAGCCCGCTCCCACATTTTGACCGAGTCGGTCACAATAATTATGAACGCCGCCGATCTACTGTGGGAGCGGGCTTGCTCGCGAAAGCCGACTCTCAGGCGCCCAAAGTCTAAACCTTGGCACTCACCTCACTGCGATTAACCAAAGCTTCCAGCGCACAACTCAAACTCGGCGCTTTGTCGCCAATCAGCAAATGCCAAACCCCGCCCTCCAACTGACTGACACCCATGCAACCAAGCGCTTTCAACTGACCCTCCGACAACGCCTTGCCATCCGCCAGTTGCAGCCGAATCCGGGTCATGGCCACGCAATCCATTTGCAGTACGTTGTCGCCGCCGCCCAGTGCCTTCAGCCATTGCTCGGCTTCTGTGTTCGCCACACTGGCAGTTTCAGGTACGTCGACAACGGCGGCGGGGGAGGCGATAACCGCGCGTCCCAAAGCCGGCATTGCCAGCCGGATCTCATCGGCAATGCTGTCTGCCATCGGCCCAACTACGACCTGCAAACTTCCACCTTTACCCGGACGAACAACAGCCATCGCCCCCAACGCTTTCAAGTCCGCATCGGATGCCCTGTTGCGATCAACCATGTCCAGTCGCAACCGTGTCGTACACGCACCTACCGTGATCAAATTCTGCGCACCGCCCAGCGCCTTGATGTAAGCCCCGGCGCGTTCATTCTCGGCGACCACCACCTTGTCGCCAGTCGGCACATCTTCACGCCCCGGCGTCTTCAAATTGAACCGACGAATACAGAAATCAAACACAACGTAGTAGATCACCGCATACGCCAGCCCCACCGGAACCACCCGCCAGCCATTGGTGGATTCACCCCAGCCCAGAACCATGTCGATGAAGCCGCCTGAGAAGGTAAAGCCCAGGTGAATGTTCAGCAGGTTGGTGATCGCCATCGACAAGCCGGTCAACAGCGCATGGACCAGATACAGCATCGGCGCGAGGAACATGAAGGCGAATTCGATTGGTTCGGTTACACCCGTCAGAAACGAGGTGAGGGCCATGGACAGAAATATCCCGCCCATGACTTTGCGCCGTTCCGGCAGGGCGTTGCGGTACATCGCCAGGCAGGCGGCGGGCAGGCCGAAGATCATCATCGGGAACATGCCGGTCATGAACTGGCCACCTTTCGGGTCGCCGGCAAAGTAGCGCGACAGGTCGCCTGTCACCAGGGCGCCGGTGGTGGGGTCGGTGAAGTTGCCGAACACGAACCACGCCATGTTGTTGAGGATGTGGTGCAGGCCGGTGACGATCAGCAGGCGGTTGAACACGCCGAAGACGAAAGCACCGAAGCTGCCGCTGTCCATCATTAACGCGCCGAAGCCATTGATGCCGTGCTGGATCGGTGGCCAGATGAACCCGAACACGACGCCCAGGCCGACGGCGGCGAACCCGGTGACGATCGGCACAAAACGCCGTCCGCCGAAGAACGCCAGGTACTCCGGCAACTTGATGTCTTTGAAGCGGTTGTACAGCGCGCCGGCCATCAGGCCGCTGACGATCCCGGCGAGCATGCCCATGTTGATGCTCGCATCGAGCACCTTGAGGGTGGAGATCATCACCAGATAGCCAATAACCCCGGCCAGGCCTGCGGTGCCGTTGTTGTCCTTGGCGAAACCGACCGCGATGCCGATGGCGAAGATCAATGCCAGGTTGGCGAAGATCACCTGACCGGCGTCGTGGATGATCGCGATGTTCAGCAGGTCGGTGTCGCCGAGGCGCAGCAGTAACCCGGCAATCGGCAGGATCGCGATCGGCAGCATCAGCGCACGACCGAGGCGCTGCAGGCCTTCGATGAAGTATTGGTACATGGCGGATCTCCCTGGGTTCTTGTTGTTTTTAGTGGCTGTTGTTCAGCTTAGCGGCCATTGCTGGTGACAAGCGTGACGCACCGCGCTGGCGCTGCTCAGCTTGAGCAGGTCCTGGCTGATGCGTCGGCATTGGGTAGCATCGAGGTGGCGGACGCGGTCCTTGATTTCCCCGATTTGCCCCGGGCTCACTGACAACTCGCTGACCCCCAGGCCAATCAGTACGGGCGTGGCCAACGGATCGGAAGCGAGGGCGCCGCAGACACCGACCCAACGGTTATGCACCGCCGCACCGGCGCAGGTCTGGGCGATCAGCCGCAGCAATGCCGGGTGCAGCGCATCGACCCGCGAGGCGAGGCCGGCGTGGTCGCGGTCCATGGCCAGGGTGTATTGGGACAAATCGTTGGTGCCGATCGACAAGAAGTCCGCGTGTTCGGCCAGTTGCTCGGCCAGCAATGCGGCGGCCGGGACTTCGATCATCACGCCCAGCTCCGGGCGTTGGATCAGGCCGAGTTCGCTGGACAGCGCATCGAGACGCTGGCGGATGTGCAGCAGTTCATCGACCTCGGTGACCATCGGCAGCAGGATCCGGCAGCGCGACAACGGGCTGACCTGCAGCAGCGCGCGCAGTTGCTGATCCAGCAGTTCCGGGCGGACCTGAGCCAGGCGAATGCCGCGTAATCCGAGGACCGGATTCGCTTCGACCGGAAGCGGTAAATAGTCGAGTTGCTTGTCGCCGCCGACGTCGATGGTGCGGATGATCACCGACTTGTCGCCCATGGCATCGAGCACGGCTTGATAGGCGATGCGTTGTTCCTGTTCGTCCGGCGCCGTGTTGCGGTCCACAAACAGAAATTCGGTGCGCAGCAGGCCGACGCCATCGGCACCGTTTGCCAGTGCATCGGCTGCTTCAGCGCTGGAAGCGACGTTGGCGGCGATTTCGATTTGCAAACCATCAAGTGTCAGTGCCGGGGTGTGAGCCTGAGACTGTTGAAGCGCACGACGTTGTTGATGATCGAGTTGCGCCTGATGCACCTCGGCCAGGCGCGCGGCGTTGGGCGTCAGTTCGAGACGTCCGCCGTCGGCATCCAGCACCACCGCTTGGCCTTGCTCCTGATCGAGCAGCGTCGAACCCAGTGCAACCATGCACGGCAAGCCTTTCCCGCGAGCGAGAATCGCCACATGGGAAGTCGCGCCACCCTCGGCCATGCACAACCCGGCCACACCTTGCTGGCTCAGTTGCAACAAGTCGGACGGGGTCAGTTCATGGGCCGCGACGATGGCGCCGGCCGGCACGTCGTAATGCCAGGTTTCACCGAGCAGGGCCCGCAGCACACGTTGTTTGAGGTCGCGCAGGTCGTTGGCGCGTTCGGCCAGCAACGGGCTGCCGAGTTGCTGAAGCACCTCGCACTGCACGTCGATGGATTGGCTCCAGGCGTGAGTCGCGGCGATGCCCTGGTCGATGGACTGATAAGCCGCATCAAGCAGCGCCGGGTCTTCGAGCAGCGCCAGGTGCGCGGCGAAGATGGCTTCTTCGTCAGTATTCTTGTGCTTCTTCGCTTGGGTCAGAGTGGCGTCGATGTCGCTGCGCACGCCAGTCAGTGCTGTGTCCAGACTTTGCCGTTGTTGCTCGGGATCATGATTGCCGGCATCCATTGGCAGACTGATCGAGTTCAGACGAAACAACGGCCCGACCACCAGGCCGGGAGCTGCGCACACACCGTGCAGCACGCCCGCTTCGGCAGGGCGATTGCGTTGGATCATCGGTGCTGGCGCAGCGGCGTGGCTGTCATCGGCCAGGGCTGTGGATAACGCTGCCAACAGGGCTTGCAGCGCGGCTTCGGCGTCCGGTCCCTGGCAACTGACCCGGATTTCATCTTGCTCACCGACGGCCAGGCCCATCAGGCCGATCAAACTGTCGCAAGCCGCCGATTTACCGGCGAAGTGCAGCCAGGATTTGCTTGTGAACTGTTGGGCGGTCTGGCGGATCAGCGCGGCAGGCCGGGCGTGCAGGCCTCCGCGATGGGCGACATGAATATGCCCCTGAACCTCGATGCCGACGACCTCAATGTCGATCTGCACACCATTGGCCACTTTCGGCACGATGTGCAGCAGCGGATCGCCAACCTTCACCGATTTCAGCGTTATCGGCCGCGCCTGAAAGTCCTGGCTGTTGGTCAGGATCATCAGGCTGACCAGACTTTTGCACTGCTGCGCGACTTGGTCCAGGTCATAACGCAGCAGCGGCTGGCCATTGCTGACGCGCGCACCTTCCTTGACCAGCATCGAGAAACCGACGCCCTGTAACTCGACAGTATCGAGGCCCAGGTGCAGCAGCAACTCGGCACCGTTATCGGCGCGCAAGGTGATGGCGTGACCGGTGCGGGCGACGTGGGTCACGACTGCTTCACAGGGCGAGTACAGGGTGTCGTTCAGCGGATCGATGGCGATCCCGTCGCCCATGGCGCCGCTGGCGAACACCGGGTCCGGGACTTTGGTGAGTGTGAGCACCGGGCCGCTGAGCGGGGCGCTGAGGGTCAGCTCTTTATTGTTGTTGTGCATGGCTCGGTCTCATCAATAAAAACTACGGTTCGGATCAACTCGCCCTGTAGCAGCTGTCGAGTGAAACGAGGCTGCGATCTGTTCAAAGCCAGGATCAAAAGATCGCAGCCTCGTTTCACTCGACAGCTCCTACAGGGTTGTTCGCTTGCCGTTCGACTAGTGCGTGCGCGTCACTTTGCTCAAATGACGTGGCTGGTCCGGGTCCATGCCTCGGGCGACGGCCAAGCCTGCGGCCATGACGTAGAAACTCTGGATCGCCAGAATCGGGTCGAGGGCCGGGTGTTCGGCGCGGCTCAGGGTCAGGTCGCGTTCGGCGACGTCATCCGGCGCGGCCAGTAGCACGCGGGCGCCGCGCTGGCGCATGTCCGCCGCAAGGCTCAGCAACCCGGCCTGCTCGGCGCCACGCGGGGCGAAGATCAGCAATGGGTAGTTTTCGTCGATCAACGCCATCGGGCCGTGCCGGACTTCGGCGCTGCTGAAGGCTTCGGCCTGGATCGCTGAGGTTTCCTTGAATTTGAGGGCCGCTTCCTGGGCGATGGCGAAACCGGCGCCACGGCCGATCACCATCAAGCGCTGACAATCGCGCAACGCATCAATGGCCAGGCTCCAGTCCTGTTTTGCCGCTTCGCGCAGTCCTTCCGGCAGGGCAAGGCCTGCGTCCAGCAACTCCACGTCTTCTTTCCAGTGGGCGATCAGGCGGGCACTGGCGGTGAGGGTGGCGATAAAACTCTTGGTCGCGGCGACGCTGCTTTCGGTGCCGGCGCACAGCGGCAGGCTGAATTCGCAGGCAGCCTCCAAAGGCGAGTTCTCGGCGTTGACCATCGAAATACTCAGGGCACCGCGCTTGCGCAGCAGACGCAGGCTGTTCACCAGATCCGGACTTTGCCCCGACTGCGAGAAGGCGAACGCGACCTGGCCGCTGACCTTCAACGGCGCTTGCTGCATGGTCACCACCGACATCGGCAACGACGCCACCGGAATGCCCAGTTGCTGCATGGTCAGGTAGGCAAAGTAGCTCGCGGCATGGTCGGAGCTGCCGCGAGCGACAGTCATCGCCACTTGCGGCGGCTGACGACGCAGGCGCCCGGCGATTTCGATCATCTGCGGGTCGAGTTGCTGCAATTGGGCGTGCACGGCCTCGAACGAGGACAGAGCCTCTTCAAGCATTTTTGAAGTCAATGTCTTCTCCTTCGACCATGACGGCGGTCAGTGTGAGTGAGCGATCCAGCCGCACGCAGTCGGCCCAGGCGCCGGGTTGCAGGCGTCCGCGTTCTTGAAGGCCGAGGTAGTCGGCGGGGAATTGCGAAAGTCGTTGCGAGGCTTCGGCAATCGGCAAACCGATCTTCACCAGGTTGCGCAGGGCTTGATCCATGGTCAGGGTGCTGCCGGCCAGCGTGCCGTCGGGTAGGCGCACACCGCCCAGGCATTTGGTCACGGTGTGGCTGCCGAGTTTGTATTCACCGTCGGGCATGCCGGCCGCAGCGGTGGAATCGGTGACGCAGTACAGGCACGGGATCGAGCGCAGGGCCACGCGGATCGCGCCGGGGTGCACGTGCAACAAGTCCGGAATCAGCTCGGCATACTTGGCGTGGGCCAGCGCCGCGCCGACGATGCCCGGCTCGCGGTGATGCAGCGGGCTCATGGCGTTGTAGAGATGGGTGAAACTGCTGGCCCCGGCCGCAAGCGCGGCGACGCCTTCCTCATAACTGCCCAGTGTATGGCCGATTTGCATACGCACGCCGCGAGCGCTGAGGGCGCGGATCAAACCGTCGTGGCCGGCGATTTCCGGGGCGATGGTGATCACCCGGATCGGCGCCAGCGCCAGGTATTCTTCGACTTCGGCCATCAACGCGGTGTGGGCGAAATTCGGCTGAGCGCCGAGTTTGCCGGGGTTGATGTATGGGCCTTCCAGATGCACGCCGAGGACCCGGGCGCTGCCTTTGGGCCGGTGCTCGCAGAACTCGCCGAGGTCCTTGAGCACTCGCGAAATCTCTTCGTTCGGCGCAGTCATGGTGGTCGCCAGCAGCGACGTGGTGCCGAAGCGCACGTGGGTTCTGGTGATGGTTTCGAAGGCTGGCGCGCCTTCCATGATGTCTTTGCCACCGCCGCCGTGAACGTGCAGGTCGATGAAACCCGGCAGCAGGTAAGGCAGGTCGTTGTCCGCCGGATCGCACGGCTGGCCTTCGATGGACACGACCTTGCCGTGTTCGTGGATCAGCCGGCCGCGAACCCAGCCGTGGGCGGTGAGGATGTTGTCTTCGGACATGATCGGTTCTCGTTTGCTCGTTTTGGCCACGAAGCTCTTTATCGAGGGAGCTCTTTATCTGCGGAGCTCTTCATCTACGGAGCTCTGCGACAAAGTCGTAGTAGTCGTTGCGGCAATAGGTGTCGGTGACTTCGATTGGCGTGTTGTCTTCCATGTAGCCGACCCGGGTCATCAGCAGCATGGCGGTGCCGGGAGCGATGCCCACCAGCGCGGCGAATTCGTCCGAGGCGTTGATCGCCTGAATGTGTTGCAGGGCGCGGACCACCGGTTTACCGATGCCGTCGAGGTATTCATAAAGGGAATCGCCCACCGCTTGCGGCTTGGGAATGATCGAGGCGGGCAGGGTGCTCATCTCGATCGCCATCACTGTGTCGTCGGCTTTGCGCAAGCGTTTGAGTCGCGCGACCTTGTCGTTCGGCGAGAGGCCCAGGCGAATCAGTTCTTCGTGGGTCGGCGGGGTGATTTCCCGTTCCAGCCATTGCGAGCCGGGGACGAAACCCTTGAGCCGGAGCATTTCACTGAAGCCCGAGAGGCGCGACAGCGGTTGTTCCAGGCGTGGCGTGATGAACGTGCCAGAGCCTTGATTGCGCCGAATCAGTCCTTGCTCGAACAGCACTTCCAGCGCTTTGCGTGCGGTAACGCGAGAGATGCCCAACAGTTCACTGAGGTTGCGTTCCGATGGCATCGCCTGTTCGGCTTTCCACTGGCCGGCATGGATCGCCGCTTCCAGATTGCGCGCCAGTTGCAGGTACAGCGGCGTGGGCTGGGTGTCGTCAGGGCGTAGGGCCTGGAGGTCATTCATTTAGGTTTGGTCCGATGCGGATGTAGGATTGTTGTCGCCCGGTTGTGGGACGAAACCTAATACCACTTAAATACCATGTCAATGCCAGTACTTTGCTGTTGGCGCAGCAAAGCTTGACTTGCTGGGGGCTTTGAATGTGGGCGGGTTCTAAGTGGTATTAGGGGGAGGGGATTTTGAAAGCAAAGATCGCAGCCTTTGGTAGCACCTACAGAGGGAATTGGTATCTACCCGGTAGGCGTTGCCGAAGGCTGCGATCTTTTGAAATTATTTTTTCGATGCCGACCGAAGGTAGCGGCCAGAACATGAAGGAAAGGTAAGGCGATGCTTTTGTGGCGAGGGAGCTTGCTCCCGCTGGGGCGCGAAGCGGCCCTCGAATCAGCGAATGCGGTTTTAGATAGAACTTTGGGGCCGCTTCGCAGCCCAGCGGGAGCAAGCTCCCTCGCCACAAAAGCTCCTCGCCAGTGAAGGTAGCCGTTACGGACGAATCTCAATCATCGTGCCATCCGGCACCAGACCCCACACCTCGCGCATGTCCATGTTGCGCATGGCAATGCAGCCGTCGGTCCAGTCCAGCGTATGGAACAGGTCTTCCGGGTTGTCTTCGGTGTCTGGGGTGCCATGGATCATGATCATGCCACCAGGCTCGACGCCTTCGCGCCGGGCGCGGGCGGCGTCGCTGATATTAGGGTAGGAGATGTGCATCGCCAGGTTGAAGCGATCGCTGATCTTGCGCCAGTCGACCCAATAAAAACCTTCGGGGGTGCGTTTGTCGCCCTCCATCAGCTTCTGCCCCTTGGGGCGTTTACCCAAGGAAATGCGATAGGTCTTGATCGGCTTGCCGTCATTGATCAATTGCAACTGGTGGGCAGATTTGAGAACCAGAACTTTTTCGATGACTTTGCCGTCCAGCGTTTCCGTGGAGGAAGCCTGGCTGACAGCGACGAACGACAAGCAAAAAACGGCAAGCAACCAGCGCATTGAAACGATATCCCTAAGAGGTGTCGCGATTATGTATTTTATAGATGCTTTTATGTGTAGGCGCGTTAAATGATGGCAGGCTGGACCAGCGGCGGAATCGATTCGGACCGCACGGGGTAGACCTCGGTCCGCCGGTCAGCGAAGAAGCATTCTAAGGTACGCCCCACCGTGCGGAAAGCCAGTTCGCCCCAAGGGATGTCGGCTTCTTCGAACAGTTGCACTTCCAGGCTCTCGGGCCCTGCGGAAAAATCCAGGTCCACCAGCTCGGCGCGAAAGAATACATGCACCTGGCTGATGTGTGGCACGTCGATCAGCGTATAGATGCTCAGGTTGCGCACCCGGGCACAGGCTTCTTCGGCGGTTTCGCGAATGGCGGCCTGTTCGATGGTCTCACCGTTCTCCATGAACCCGGCGGGCAGGGTCCAGTAACCGAGCCGTGGCTCGATGGCGCGACGGCACAGCAACACCTTCGAACCCCAGACCGGCACGCAACCGGCAACAATATTGGGGTTCTGGTAATGGATGGTATGACAGCTATCGCAGACAAAACGCAGGCGCGAATCGCCTTCGGGAATACGCTGGATCACCGGGTTACCGCATTGGCTGCAAAATTTCATGCTTGGGTTCCTGAATGCTGCGCCTATCTTGGCGTGCAGCGGTGTCGGTCGGCAAGTTGTCGTTTCGCGACATGAGGCTGTTCGGGGCTTGGGCGGCCGGTGCGATTGGTGCATGATGCAGGGTAAGGCACAGATCGAGAAGACTCATGCTGGACGAGCTACTGCACCGGGTAAGCAATCACACGCCGCGTACGCTGGAAACCGACCTGCGTTTCCCTGAAGCCGCGGTATTGGTGCCTATCACGCGCAGTGACGAACCGGAACTGGTTCTGACCCTTCGCGCCAGCGGGCTCTCGACCCATGGCGGCGAAGTCGCCTTCCCCGGCGGTCGACGCGACCCCGAAGACCCAGACCTGATTTTTACCGCCCTGCGCGAAGCCGAAGAAGAAATCGGCCTGCCACCGGGGCTGGTCGAAGTGATCGGCCCGCTGAGTCCACTGATTTCCCTGCATGGCATCAAGGTCACGCCCTATGTTGGCGTGATTCCGGATTTCGTCGAATACCTGGCCAACGATGCCGAGATCGCCGCGGTGTTCAGCGTGCCGCTGGAGTTCTTCCGCAAGGATCCACGAGAGCACACCCATCGCATCGACTATCAGGGCCACAGTTGGTACGTGCCGAGCTACCGTTATGGCGAGTACAAGATCTGGGGGCTGACGGCGATAATGATCGTCGAGTTGATCAACCTGCTCTATGACGCGAAAATCAGCCTGCATCAACCACCCAAGAGTTTTATCAAAACCTGAAGCCGTCGCGCGTATGGCGTGAGTCTTTCTTTTCGCTAGTGAGCCTGTCTGGCCTTGAGGACAATAAGATGAAATACCGCCTGGGCGACGCCCGCGTCGAGACCCATCCGCAGAGCTGGGTCGCCCCCAATGCCGTGCTGGTAGGCAAGGTCAAATTGGAAGAGGGCGCCAACGTCTGGTTCAACGCCGTGTTGCGTGGCGACAACGAATTGATCCTGATCGGCAAGAACAGCAATGTGCAGGACGGCACCGTGATGCACACCGATATGGGCTACCCGCTGACCATTGGCACCGGTGTGACCATTGGCCACAACGCTATGCTCCATGGCTGCACGGTGGGCGATTACAGCCTGATCGGCATCAACGCGGTGATCCTCAACGGCGCGAAAATCGGCAAGAACTGCATCATCGGCGCCAACTCGCTGATCGGTGAGGGCAAGGAAATTCCGGACGGTTCACTGGTCATGGGCTCACCGGGCAAGGTCGTACGCGAATTGACCGAGCCGCAAAAGAAGATGCTCGAAGCCAGCGCCGCCCACTATGTGCACAACTCGCAGCGTTACGCCCGCGATCTGGTCGAGCAGGAAGAATGAGCACCACTGAACGACCGGTTCCATCGCCATGCGTGAATATTTGTGCGCTGGATGAGGATGACATTTGCACCGGGTGTCAGCGCACGGTGGAAGAAATCACCCGCTGGAGCCGGATGGACAACGCAGAGCGGCGCAAGGTGTTGGGGTTGTGTCATGAGCGGGCGAAGTCGAGTGGGTTGATCTGGATGTTGCCTTCCAAGTCTGACTCCTGAATTTTTTGTGGTTAGCGCGGTTTTTGTGGCGAGGGGGCTTGCCCCCGTTCGGCTGCGCAGCAGTCGTAAAGTCGGTACGCGCGGTGATTCAGGTAGAAAACAGTTGCACGTTTTAGCACTGCTACGCAGTGCAACGGGGGCAAGCCCCCTCGCCACAAAGCTCCCTCGCCGTGATCTGTGCGCTGAAGATGAAGTACCCTGTGCACCAAATTGACAGGTATCCCCCCGCCCCATGCTCTTCCTGATCGCCTACATCAGCAGCGTCGTGCTGATCAATTACGCCTTTTCCAGCGCCCCGCACCTGGACATCATCTGGTCGGCCTGGGGTGGGCTGGTGTTCGTCCTGCGCGACATGGTGCAAACCCGTTTCGGCCACGGCGCGATCGCGGCGATGCTGGTGGCGTTGGTGCTGTCCTACGTCACTTCCGACCCATCCATCGCGCTGGCCAGCGCCATCGCATTCGCCGTGTCGGAGTGCATCGACTGGCTGGTGTTCAGCATAACCAAGCGTCCATTGCATGATCGCCTGTGGATAAGTTCGGCGCTGAGCATCCCGCTGGACACCTTCATCTTCTTCGGCATGATCGATGCGTTCACTCCGGCCGTGATCCTCACCGCCATGGGCTCGAAGTTCGCAGGTGTGACAGTCGTGTGGCTGATCATGGCCTGGCGCTTGCGTAATCAGGCCGTCGTCAGCTGAAGCCAAACCCTCAGGTTCATGTAAAATGCCGCGCTTTCTCCCCATGGGAAGCGTGCTTCCCTCGATGATCCGCTTCTTGAGGACCTGAGATGACCCGTATCGGAACTCCATTGTCGCCAACCGCGACCCGCGTATTGCTGTGTGGCTGTGGTGAGTTGGGCAAGGAAGTGGTGATCGAGTTGCAACGCCTGGGCGTTGAAGTGATTGCCGTCGATCGCTACGCCAATGCGCCGGCCATGCAAGTCGCCCATCGCAGCCATGTGATCAACATGCTCGACGGCGCCGCCCTGCGTGCAGTGATCGAAGCCGAGAAACCGGACTTCATCGTGCCGGAAATCGAAGCCATCGCCACCGCGACCCTGGTAGAGCTGGAGTCCGAAGGCTTCACCGTGATCCCAACCGCTCGCGCCGCACAGTTGACCATGAACCGCGAAGGTATCCGTCGCCTGGCCGCTGAAGAGCTGGGCCTGCCAACGTCGCCGTACTACTTCGCCGACACCTTCGAGGACTACAGCAAGGCTGTCGAAGATCTGGGTTTCCCATGCGTGGTCAAACCGGTCATGAGTTCCTCGGGCAAAGGCCAGAGCCTGCTGCGCAGCGTCGATGACGTGCAGAAGGCCTGGGATTACGCTCAAGAAGGTGGCCGCGCCGGTAAAGGCCGCGTGATCATCGAAGGCTTCATCGACTTCGACTACGAAATCACCCTGCTGACCGTGCGTCACGTCGGTGGCACTACGTTCTGTGCGCCGGTTGGCCACCGTCAGGAGAAGGGCGACTATCAGGAATCCTGGCAGCCACAAGCCATGAGCCCGGTTGCTCTGGCTGAATCCGAGCGCGTTGCCAAAGCGGTGACCGAAGCCCTGGGTGGCCGTGGTCTGTTTGGCGTCGAGTTGTTCATCAAGGGTGATCAGGTCTGGTTCAGCGAAGTCTCGCCGCGCCCGCATGACACCGGTCTGGTGACCCTGATTTCCCAGGACCTGTCGCAGTTCGCGCTGCACGCACGGGCGATCCTGGGCCTGCCGATTCCCTTGATCCGTCAGTTCGGGCCTTCGGCTTCGGCGGTGATTCTGGTGGAAGGGCAGTCGACTCAAACCGCATTCGCCAATTTGGGCGCTGCGCTGAGCGAGCCGGATACTGCGTTGCGTCTGTTCGGCAAGCCTGAGGTCAATGGCCAGCGTCGGATGGGTGTGGCGTTGGCGCGTGATGAGTCGATCGAGGCTGCACGGGCGAAAGCGACCCGTGCTTCTCAGGCTGTCGTGGTAGAGCTGTAACTGAGTCGCAGCTATCGCGGGCAAGCCCGCTCCCACAGGGTTTTCGGTTGATCACAAATTTTGTGTACACCTGAAATCCTGTGGGAGCGGCGGTGCGACGATTCGACTTGTCCGCGATGGCGTTTTATCAGGCAACCCGATTCAAATCGTTATGCCGCGTTTCCTTCAGGCACAACACCGCAATCAAGCTCAGCACCGCCGCCCCCGACACATACCCGCCGACATAACTCAAACCGCCCATCGCCACCAGTTTCTGTGCAAAGAACGGCGCAGCCGAGGCTCCCACAATCCCGCCCAGGTTGTAGGCCGCCGATGCGCCGGTATAGCGTACGTGGGTCGGAAACAGCTCTGGCAGCAGCGCGCCCATTGGCGCAAACGTCACGCCCATCAGAAACAGTTCGATGCACAGGAACAGCGCCCCACCCCAGGTCGAGCCTTGGGTCAGCAGCGGTTCCATCAGGAATCCGGACAGAATCGCCAGCACGCCACCGATGATCAGCACCGGTTTGCGCCCGTAACGATCACTCGCCCAGGCCGACAGCGGTGTCGCGGCCGCCATGAACAGTACGGCGAAACACAGCAGAGCGAGGAAGGTTTCGCGGGTGTAGCCGAGCGTCGCCACGCCATAGCTCAGCGAAAACACTGTCGAGATATAGAACAGCGCGTAGCACACCACCATCGAGCCGGCCCCCAGCAGCATCGGCGCCCAGTATTGGCTGAACAGCTCGACCAACGGGATCTTCACCCGCTCCTGGCGAGCCATGGCGTTGGCGAATACCGGGGTCTCGTGGAGCTTGAGGCGTACGTACAAGCCCACCATCACCAGCGCAGCACTGAGCAGGAATGGAATTCGCCAGCCCCACGAACGGAACTGCTCGTCGCTCAGACTCATGGCCAGAGTCAGGAACAGGCCGTTGGCCGCCAGAAACCCGATCGATGGGCCGAGTTGCGGGAACATGCCGTACCAGGCGCGCTTGCCTTTGGGCGCGTTCTCCGTGGCCAGCAATGCGGCACCGCCCCATTCACCGCCTAGCCCCAAGCCTTGGCCGAAGCGCAGCGCGCAAAGCAGGATCGGCGCCCAGGCGCCAATGCTGTCGTAACCCGGCAGCACGCCAATCAGCGTGGTACACACGCCCATCAATAGCAGGGAGGCGACCAGTGTCGATTTGCGCCCGATGCGGTCACCGAAATGGCCGAACAGCGCCGAACCCAGTGGCCGCGCAAGAAAGGCGATACCGAAGGTGAGGAACGCCGACAGCATCTGGGCGGTGCCGGAGGTCTGCGGAAAAAACACCGGCCCGATCACCAGCGCTGCTGCGGTGGCATAGACGTAGAAGTCGTAGAACTCGATGGCCGTGCCAATGAAACTCGCGGTGGCTACTCGGGTGGCGGAGTTTGTTGGTTGGACAGGCGCGGTGTCGCTGAACGTTGTGCTGGTCGTCATGCGGTAATCCCTGACAGTCATGTGCCCCAGTGGAGCGAATTATTATGGTCGAATACCCAGGGATGTGGGTGGAGGCACGGTCGCTGTTCAAGGTAGGAACAGTCGTCGCAGTGGTGCGGATATCGTCGATGATCTGGCCGGAACCTGCTGCGTGCGGGGTAAGCACGTGGTTCGGCGGGAGCTTGGGTAAGCGGCTTGATTATAGGAAGGCGGCTAATGATTGAACAAGGGTATGGATATTGAAAAAGATCGCAGCCTCGCTTCGCTCGACAGCTCCTACAGTTTGGAATGCACTCCCTTGTAGGAGCTGTCGAGCGAAGCGAGGCTGCGATCTTTTAACTATCTAACGGCTAGAGGCAATCGCAGGCGTGGAACTGGTATGCCAGATCAGCACCCGCGTGACGCGATTGTCTTCCGTCTCCAGAATCTCCAGCCGATAACGCCCGATCTTCAGGCAAACCGCACTGTCGGGAATCGTTTCCAGCGCCTCGGTCACCAACCCGTTGAGGGTTTTCGGACCATCGCTGGGCAAGTGCCAGCCAAGGCTTTTGTTCAATTCGCGAATCGACGCCGCACCCTCGATGACCAGGCGACCATCGGCCTGCGGTTGGATGTGCGGATTATCCAGGTTGTGCTGGCTTTCAAATTCACCGACGATTTCTTCGAGAATGTCTTCCAGGGTCACGATGCCCAGCACTTCTCCGTATTCGTCGACCACCATGCCCAAACGTCGCTGCTGCTTGTGGAAGTTCAGCAATTGCAGCTGCAGCGGGGTGCTTTCCGGTACGAAGTACGGTTCGTGACTGGCTGCCAGCAGCGCTTCCAGAGTCAGGCTTGAGTCCGGCAGCAAATGACGGATCTGGCGGGTGTTGAGCACCGCTTCGACCTGATTGATGTCGCTGTGGAATACCGGCAGGCGGGTGCGTCTGTTATGGCGCAGTTGCTCGATGATTTCTTCGAGGGAATCGTCCAGATTGATTCCGTCGACGTCACTGCGCGGCACAAGAATATCGTTGACCGTGATGTTATCCAGCGCGTGGATACCTGACAGTGAATGCGGGCGACTGGCTGCGTGTTCGTGATCGTCGCGCCGATCTGCCGGTATCTCGTCTTCGCTTTGCTGCACCACGTTGATTTTGCGGGCGAATGGTCGCATCAGCAGTTGGCTGATGGCATTGAGTAACCAGGCCGCCGGGTAGACGATCTTCAAGGGTATGCCGAGCAGCGTGTTGCCCAGGGTCAGAACAGCATCCGGATAGCGCACGGCCAGGGTGCGCGGCAGGTAGTCGGCGAACACCAGCAGCACCGCGCTGGCACCGAGGCAGGCAATCCATGGACCGTTTTGTGCCCAGGTGAAAATCGCCAGCAAGGTGCTGATGACCACCACCAATGCGCGGCACAGGGTGTTGCAGAGGATCAGGCTGTTCAGTGGGAAGTTCAGCTTGGCCGGCGGTTTGTCGCTCGAGCGCGAGGCCGTGCGCTGCGCCAGCAATTGCTGTTGTGCAATTTCGATGGCGGTAAACAGCCCCGACCATAAAATCAGCAGGGCCAGCACCGCGAGCATCGGCCCTATGGGCAAGTCGTCCATTAATGCCGCCCGTCAGATATGCAGAATGTATTCGCGGACCAGCTTGCTGCCGAAGTACGCCAGCATCAGCAGGCAAAAACCGGCAAGGGTCCAGCGGATGGCTTTGTGTCCGCGCCAGCCGAGGCGGTTACGCCCCCAAAGCAGCACGCTGAACACGATCCAGGCCAGGCACGCTAGCAGGGTTTTATGCACCAGGTGCTGGGCGAACAGGTTCTCGACGAACAGCCAGCCGGAGATCAGCGACAGCGACAGCAGGCTCCAGCCGGCCCAGAGGAAACCAAACAGCAGGCTTTCCATGGTTTGCAGCGGCGGGAAATTCTTGATCAGCCCGGACGGATGCTTGTGTTTGAGCTGATGGTCCTGAACCAGCAGCAGCAAAGCCTGGAACACCGCGATGGTGAACATGCCGTAAGCGAGGATCGACAAGAGGATGTGGGCGAGGATGCCTGGCTCTTCGTTAATGATCTGCACCGTGCCAGCGGGGGCGAACTGTGCCAGCACCACGGTGGCGGCGCCCAGCGGGAACAGCAATAGCAGCAGGTTTTCCACCGGAATTCGCGAGCAGGCCAGCAGGGTCAGGGCGATGACCGCCGCGGCAATCAGGCTGGCGGCGCTGAAAAAGTCCAGGGCCAGGCCGATCGGTGTCAGCAGATAGGTGATCAGGCTGACGCTGTGGGCGAGCACGGCCAGCACACCGAGCGTGACCAGCAGGCGCTTGTTCGCCTTGGCGCCGGTGGCCAGACGAGTGCCTTGATAGAGGGTCGCAGCGGCATATAAGCAGGCGGCGGCGAGGGTGGTAAGCAAACTGGGTGACAAGGGGAGCATAAATCCTGTTAGGCAAGCCCGAAAGGCGCTGAGTTTGGCATAGAACCCCCACAGCACGAAAGACCAAGCAACCTGACGGCGAGGTGTCCGCCAGACGCAGTCTTCGCTATAATCCGCGACCTGCCCACGCCGCAGGCTCGCCGAGCACATGTTTATTCCGGTCTGGGCCGCCATTATCCCGGTCTACACAGGGCCTGAAAGGATCGCGCAATGTTTGAAAACTTAACCGACCGTCTCTCGCAGACGCTGCGCCATGTCACCGGCAAGGCCAAGCTGACCGAAGACAACATCAAAGACACCCTGCGCGAAGTGCGCATGGCGTTGCTCGAAGCCGACGTCGCCTTGCCGGTGGTCAAAGACTTCGTCAACTCGGTCAAGGAACGCGCTGTTGGCACCGAGGTGTCGCGCAGCCTGACGCCGGGCCAGGCCTTCGTGAAAATCGTCCAGGCCGAACTCGAAAGCCTGATGGGCGCGGCCAACGAAGACTTGAACCTGAGCGCCGTTCCTCCTGCCGTCGTGTTGATGGCCGGTTTGCAGGGGGCGGGTAAAACCACCACCGCCGGCAAACTCGCGCGCTTCCTTAAAGAGCGCAAGAAGAAGTCGGTCATGGTCGTGTCCGCGGACGTTTACCGTCCGGCGGCGATCAAGCAGCTTGAAATGCTCGCGGGTGAAGTTGGCGTTACCTTCTTCCCGTCCGACCTGAGCCAGAAGCCGGTCGACATCGTGCAAGCAGCTATTAAAGAAGCAAAACTGAAATTCATCGACGTGGTCATCGTCGATACCGCCGGTCGTCTGCACATCGACGAAGAGATGATGGGCGAGATCAAGGCGCTGCACGCCGCAATCAACCCGGTCGAAACCCTGTTCGTGGTCGATGCCATGACCGGCCAGGACGCCGCCAACACGGCCAAGGCCTTCGGCGATGCACTGCCGCTGACCGGTGTGATCCTGACCAAGGTCGACGGCGATGCCCGTGGTGGTGCCGCGCTGTCGGTACGTGCCATCACTGGCAAGCCGATCAAGTTCATCGGTATGGGCGAGAAGAGCGAAGCGCTCGAACCGTTCCATCCTGAGCGTATCGCTTCACGCATCCTCGGCATGGGCGACGTGCTCAGCCTGATCGAGCAGGCCGAACAGACCCTCGACAAAGACAAGGCCGATAAACTGGCCAAGAAGCTGAAGAAGGGCAAGGGCTTCGATCTTGAAGACTTTCGCGATCAGCTGCAGCAGATGAAAAACATGGGCGGCCTCGGCGGCCTCATGGACAAACTGCCGAACATCGGCGGTGTGAATCTGGCGCAAATGGGCAACGCCCAGGGCGCGGCAGAGAAGCAGTTCAAGCAGATGGAAGCCATCATCAACTCCATGACCCCGGCCGAGCGCCGCGACCCTGAGCTGATCAGCGGTTCGCGCAAGCGCCGGATCGCCATGGGTTCCGGCACTCAGGTGCAGGACATCGGTCGCTTGATCAAGCAGCACAAGCAGATGCAGAAGATGATGAAGAAGTTCTCCGCGAAAGGCGGAATGGCCAAAATGATGCGCGGCATGGGCGGTATGTTGCCCGGCGGCGGCATGCCAAAGATGTAAAGTATTCACGCAAGGGCTTGCCCTTGCATCTCCCACATGGAAGTGGGATCTCCAGCAAACCCGCACTTGGCGGGAGCTGACTGGCCGTTTTCAACGACGGCTCTATAGCAAATCTGGATGGCGACCGATAGGCCGCCGGAAAAAGACATTTGCAAAAGTCCGGATATTCCTTAGAATATGCGGCCTTTCGGGCACCTATGCCCGCTGTGCCTTTAGATTTGCAGCACCGACTACAGGAACGATGTTCACATGCTAACAATCCGTCTTGCCCTTGGCGGCTCCAAAAAGCGCCCGTTTTACCACTTGACCGTAACCGACAGCCGCAACCCGCGCGACGGTTCGCACAAGGAACAGGTTGGTTTCTTCAACCCTGTTGCTCGTGGTCAAGAAGTTCGTCTGTCCGTGAACCAAGAGCGCGTAGCCTACTGGCTGAGCGTTGGTGCACAACCTTCTGAGCGCGTTGCTCAGTTGTTGAAGGAATCTGCTAAGGCTGCGGCCTGAGCAATATGAACGCGACGCCAGCTATTGCCGATGATTTGATCGTTATTGGCAAAATTTATTCTGTTCATGGCGTTCGCGGCGAAGTGAAGGTGTATTCCTTTACTGATCCGACTGAAAACCTGTTGCAGTACAAAACCTGGACGCTCAAGCGCGAAGGTAATGTGAAACAGGTCGAGCTGGTCAGTGGACGTGGGAGCGACAAGTTCCTGGTCGCAAAGCTCAAGGGTCTTGATGATCGTGAAGAAGCACGTCTTCTGGCTGGTTATGAGATCTGTGTGCCGCGCAACCTGTTCCCTGAATTGACCGACGGCGAGTACTACTGGTACCAGCTGGAAGGTCTGAAGGTTATTGATCAACTCGGGCAATTGCTCGGGAAAATCGATCATCTTCTGGAAACCGGCGCCAATGATGTAATGGTGGTCAAGCCTTGCGCTGGCAGCCTGGATGATCGCGAACGCCTGTTGCCCTATACGGAGCAATGCGTGTTGGCTGTCGACCTTGCCGCAGGCGAGATGAAGGTGGAATGGGATGCGGACTTCTAAACGTGGCTAACCTGCGCGTAGAAGTGATCAGTTTGTTTCCCGAGATGTTCTCCGCCATCAGCGAGTACGGCATCACCAGTCGGGCGGTGAAACAGGGGCTGTTGCAGCTTACCTGTTGGAATCCGCGAGACTACACGACGGATCGACATCACACTGTGGATGATCGCCCATTTGGCGGTGGTCCGGGCATGGTGATGAAGATCAAGCCCCTGGAAGATGCGTTGGTTCAGGCCAAGGCAGCAGTCGGGGAGGCGGCGAAGGTAATTTACCTGTCCCCCCAAGGCCGTCAACTGACTCAGTCGGCGGTACGCGAGTTGGCGAATCTGGATGCATTGATCCTGATTGCCGGCCGCTATGAAGGCATTGACGAGCGTTTTATTGATGCTCATGTCGATGAAGAGTGGTCGATTGGCGACTATGTACTGTCTGGCGGTGAGCTGCCGGCGATGGTCCTGATCGATGCGGTTACACGACTGCTGCCTGGAGCTTTAGGGCATGCGGACTCCGCCGAGGAAGATTCCTTTACGGATGGTTTGCTGGATTGCCCGCACTACACCCGACCGGAGGTGTATGCGGATCAGCGTGTTCCCGACGTATTGCTAAGTGGCAATCACGCGCATATCCGGCGTTGGCGTTTACAGCAGTCCCTTGGTAGGACCTTTGAACGACGCGCCGATCTTCTGGAAAGCCGCTCGCTTTCTGGAGAAGAGAAGAAGCTGCTCGAGGAATACATCCGCGAGCGGGACGATAGTTAACAACGTATCGATGGTAGATCCGACGATTTACCTTAGGAGCACAGCATGACTAACAAAATCATCCTTGCACTCGAAGCAGAGCAGATGACCAAAGAGATCCCTACCTTTGCCCCGGGCGACACCATTGTCGTTCAGGTGAAAGTGAAGGAAGGCGATCGTTCGCGTCTGCAAGCGTTCGAAGGCGTAGTTATCGCCAAGCGTAACCGCGGCGTAAACAGTGCTTTCACCGTTCGTAAAATCTCCAACGGTGTTGGCGTAGAGCGTACTTTCCAGACCTACAGCCCGCAAATCGACAGCATGGCCGTTAAACGTCGCGGTGACGTACGTAAAGCCAAGCTGTACTACCTGCGTGACCTGTCTGGTAAAGCAGCTCGCATCAAGGAAAAACTGGCTTAAGTCCAGCTTCCGATGCCGAAACGCCAGCCTGTTCAGGCTGGCGATTCAAGAAAATGCCTCGTATCGAAAGATACGGGGCATTTTTCGTTATGGTGCGGAGCCTGTAGGGGCGAGCGGTGCGGCGATCCGACTTGCCCGCGAAGAGGGTGTGTCAGTCGACATTGATGTTGCCTGGTACGCCGCCTTCGCGGGCACAGGGATTGTGCGACGTTGGGTTTTTTTCTGCGCAAAAAAAACGCCCCGAACAAGTCGGGGCGTTTTCTTGAGATGCTTCGAGCGTTTAACGCTTCAGCGAAGCTGGCAGGTGCGGCTGGATCGCCGTCAGTACTGCTTTGAAGCACTTGGTGTTGCCGGCGACGATGTGGCCTTTCTCAAGGAAGTCGTGACCGCCGGTGAAGTCGCTCACCAAGCCGCCAGCTTCCTGGATCAGCAGGGCGCCTGCAGCCATGTCCCACTCGGACAGGCCCGACTCCCAGAATGCATCGAAACGGCCGGCAGCTACGTAGGCCAGGTCCAGGCTCGCCGAGCCAGCGCGGCGGATGCCGGCGGTCTGGCCAACCAGGGCGCGGAACATGCCCAGGTAGTTGTCGAGGTTGTCCATCTGGTCGTCACGGAACGGGAAGCCGGTACCCAGCAGGGCGCCGTCCAGGCTGGTGCGGCCGCTGACGCGCAGGCGACGACCGTTCAGTTGGGCGCCGCGACCACGGCTGGCGGTGAATTCTTCCTGGCGAACCGGGTCCAGAACAACAGCGTGCTCCAGGCGGCCACGGTATTTGCAGGCAATGCTGACAGCGAAGTGAGGAATGCCGCGCAGGAAGTTGGTGGTGCCGTCCAGCGGATCGATGATCCACAGGTACTCTTCGCCTTCGATGCCGTTACCGGCGTGCATGCCGGTTTCTTCACCCATGATCGAGTGATTAGGGTAAGCCTTGCGCAGCGCATCGATGATTTTCTGTTCGGCGGCGCGATCCACCTCGGATACATAATCCTTGGCGTCTTTTTCGTCGACCTTGATGGTATCCAGGCGCTCGATGGAGCGGAAAATCAATTCACTGGCGCTGCGGGCGGCGCGCAGCGCGATATTCAGCATGGGCTGCATGGATGTGTCACCTAAGGTTGTTAAAGAAAGCCGGGCATTCTATCAGAAAGTTTCTACAGGTGAAGGTCGGTGTTCGCTTTCGTAGCTTAACGGTAGGATGAACTGTAAGATTCTGCTCCCTAATTCTGTGTTCGAGAGCGCCTCCCTTGCTGCAAAACATTCGTGTCGTCCTGGTCAATACCAGTCACCCCGGAAATATCGGCGGGGCTGCGCGTGCCATGAAGAACATGGGCCTGTCGCGGCTGGTGCTGGTCGAACCGCGGTTGTTCCCGCATCACGAAGCCGATGCGCGTGCGTCCGGCGCCGGTGACATCCTTGAAAATGCTCAGGTCGTCGCCACTTTGGAAGATGCCTTGGTCGGCTGCAATCTGGTGCTTGGCACCAGCGCCCGCGATCGTCGCATTCCCTGGCCGTTACTCGATCCTCGCGAATGCGGTGTGAAGGTGGTCGAAGAGGCGGGGCAGGGTGCCGAGATCGCATTGGTGTTCGGTCGTGAAGATTCCGGCCTGACCAATGAAGAGCTGCAGCGATGTCATTATCACGTGCACATCCCATCAGACCCTGAGTTCAGTTCGCTGAACCTTGGGGCAGCGGTGCAGGTGTTGAGCTATGAGGTGCGCATGTCCTGGTTGGCGGCTGCTGGTCAGCCGAGCAAGGTCGAGAAGGATGAAGTGGCATCCACCAAAAGTGGTGAGCTGGCGACCATGGATGAGCTGGAGCGATTCTATGAGCACCTGGAGCAGACGCTGGTGGCCATCGAATTTCTCGACCCGGAAAAACCACGGCACTTGATGGCGCGCCTGCGCCGGTTGTACGGACGCAGCTCGGTCAGCCGGGCGGAAATGAATATATTGCGTGGCATCCTCACGGAAACCCAGAAAGCGGCCCGTGGCGAGCTTCTAAGGCGGAAGGATTAATGATGTTCGAGCGTTTGCGTGAAGATATCCAAAGTGTTTTCCATCGTGACCCGGCGGCGCGTAATGCTTTTGAGGTTCTGACGTGCTACCCGGGCATGCACGCCATCTGGATCCATCGCCTGTCGTCAGCGTTGTGGGGTATGGGCTGGAAATGGCTGGCGCGGCTGGTATCGAACTTCGGTCGCTGGTTGACCGGGATCGAGATTCATCCGGGTGCCAAGGTCGGTCGTCGCTTCTTTATCGACCATGGCATGGGCATCGTTATCGGTGAGACCGCCGAGATCGGCAACGACGTCACCCTGTATCAGGGCGTGACCCTTGGCGGCACCAGTTGGAACAAGGGCAAGCGTCACCCGACTCTGGAAGACGGCGTAGTGGTCGGGGCGGGCGCCAAGGTGCTCGGCCCGTTTACGGTGGGTGCCGGGGCCAAGGTGGGTTCCAATGCCGTGGTCACCAAGGCGGTTCCGCCTGGGGCGACGGTGGTGGGGATTCCGGGACGGATCATCGTCAAGTCCGATGAAGAGCAGGACGCCAAGCGCAAGGCCATGGCCGAGAAGATCGGTTTCGATGCCTATGGTGTCGGCGAAGACATGCCGGACCCGGTGGCCCGAGCCATTAACCAGTTGCTCGATCATCTGCAGGCTGTAGATGGTCGACTTGAAGGGATGTGCGGGGCGCTGAAGGACCTGGGTAGCAATTACTGTGCGAAAGATCTGCCTGAGCTGCGCGAAGAAGACTTTGCCTGTGTGAAGGACAAGGATCAGAGCCAGGCCAGCTAAACCGAGTCAACTTCATCGCGAGCAGGCTCGCTCCCACAAATTTGAAATGCGGTTTCCTGTGGGAGCGAGCCTGCTCGCGATGAACGATAACGCGCAATTGCTGGCTGTACGCCGCCAGCCTTTGCTATGATGCGCGCGCTCTTTTGCGGGTAAACCTGAGTAAAGTACTAGGTCTTATAGTTGACTTAAATACTCGGGAATTGCATACTCGCCCCATTCCGAACTCCGTGGTAATTGTCCATGCGACTGACTACAAAAGGCCGATACGCCGTGACCGCCATGCTTGACCTGGCGTTGCACGCGCAGCACGGGCCGGTGTCCCTGGCCGATATCTCCGAGCGCCAAGGCATCTCCCTGTCCTACCTCGAGCAGCTTTTTGCCAAATTGCGCCGCAGCAATCTGGTGTCCAGTGTTCGCGGTCCGGGCGGTGGCTACCAATTGTCCCGAGACATGCAGGGCATCCAGGTCGCCCAGGTGATCGATGCGGTCAACGAATCGGTCGATGCAACCAAATGCCAGGGCCAAGGTGATTGCCATCAAGGCGACACCTGCTTGACCCACCACTTGTGGTGCGATCTGAGCCTGCAGATTCACGAATTTCTGAGCGGTATCAGCTTGGCTGACCTTGTAACTCGCCGTGAGGTGCAAGAAGTAGCCCAGCGTCAGGACCAGCGTCGTTGCAACAGCAAGGCGCCACGCCTGGACAAGATTGAAGCGTCCGCCGTCGAATGACAGCCAAAGAGCTAGCGGCACGCCAGCCAGCCTGATTTAGGAGATAGTCCATGAAATTGCCGATTTACCTTGATTACTCTGCGACGACCCCGGTTGATCCACGTGTCGCGCAAAAGATGAGTGAATGCCTGCTGGTCGACGGAAACTTCGGTAACCCGGCGTCCCGTTCCCACGTGTTCGGCTGGAAAGCTGAAGAGTCCGTCGAGAACGCTCGTCGTCAGGTCGCTGACCTGGTTAACGCCGACCCGCGTGAAATCGTCTGGACCTCCGGTGCCACCGAGTCCGACAACCTGGCAATCAAGGGTGCGGCGCATTTCTACTCCACCAAAGGCAAGCACCTGATCACCACCAAGATTGAGCACAAGGCTGTCCTCGACACCATGCGCCAACTGGAGCGTGAAGGTTTCGAAGTGACCTACCTCGACCCTCGCGAAGATGGTCTGGTTACTCCAGAGATGGTTGAAGCTGCCCTGCGCGACGACACCATCCTGGTGTCGATCATGCATGTGAACAACGAAATCGGCACCATCAACGACATCGCAGCCATCGGCGAACTGACCCGCTCCAAGGGGATCCTGTTCCACGTCGACGCCGCTCAGTCCACCGGCAAGGTCGAGATCGACCTGTCGAAACTGAAAGTCGACATGATGTCGTTCTCTGCCCACAAAACCTACGGCCCTAAAGGCATCGGCGCACTGTACGTCAGCCGCAAGCCGCGTGTTCGCATCGAAGCGACCATGCACGGCGGCGGTCACGAACGTGGCATGCGCTCCGGCACCCTGGCGACCCACCAGATCGTTGGCATGGGTGAAGCTTTCCGTGTAGCCAAGGAAGACATGGCTGCCGAGAACGTACGCATCAAAGCCCTGAGCGATCGTTTCTTCAAGCAGGTCGAAGGCCTCGAAGAGCTGTACGTCAATGGCAGCATGACTTCCCGCGTACCGCACAACCTGAACCTGAGCTTCAACTACGTTGAAGGCGAGTCGCTGATTATGGCGCTCAAGGATCTGGCGGTTTCGTCCGGTTCGGCCTGCACCTCGGCATCGCTTGAGCCTTCGTACGTATTGCGCGCCCTGGGCCGCAACGACGAACTGGCACACAGCTCGATTCGCTTTACCTTCGGCCGTTTCACCACCGAAGAAGAAATCGACTACGCCGCGCAGAAAGTCTGCGAGGCCGTTACCAAGCTGCGCACCCTGTCGCCGCTGTGGGACATGTACAAAGACGGTGTCGACATTTCGAAAATCGAGTGGGCGGCACACTGATTTCAAGTCGCCGCAAACCGGCCCTGTAAAACTACGGTTCGCAGGGCTTAAGAGCGACTCTCTGATGAGTGAGGATTAAGAATCATGGCTTACAGCGAAAAGGTCATCGACCACTACGAGAACCCGCGCAACGTCGGCAAGATGGACGCGGAAGATCCTGATGTCGGCACCGGCATGGTCGGCGCTCCGGCGTGCGGCGACGTGATGCGCCTGCAGATCAAGGTCAACGAACAAGGCATCATCGAAGACGCCAAGTTCAAGACTTACGGCTGCGGTTCGGCGATCGCCTCCAGCTCCCTGGCGACCGAGTGGATGAAAGGCAAGACTCTGGATGAAGCAGAGACCATCAAGAACACTCAGCTGGCCGAAGAACTGGCTCTGCCGCCAGTAAAAATTCACTGCTCCGTACTTGCTGAAGACGCTATCAAAGCGGCCGTTCGCGACTACAAGCAGAAGAAAGGCTTGATCTGACTTTCAAGATTTGGCGACGAGTAAGGAGTCACCGATGGCTATCAGCATGACAGAAGCGGCTGCTCAACACGTGCGACGCTCCCTCGACGGGCGCGGCAAAGGTGAAGGGATTCGTCTGGGTGTTCGCACCACAGGCTGTTCCGGCCTTGCCTACGTGCTGGAGTTTGTCGACGAGGTGGTGGCAGAGGATCAGGTGTTCGAAAGTCACGGCGAGAAAGTGATCATCGACCCGAAAAGCCTCGCCTACCTGGACGGTACCGAACTCGATTTCGTCAAGGAAGGGTTGAACGAAGGCTTCAAGTTCAACAACCCCAACGTGCGCGGTGAATGTGGCTGCGGCGAAAGCTTCAACATCTGAGGCTGCTTGTGGGAACTCCTTGTCATTTCGCTTTATTTGAACTGCAGCCGAGCTTCCGTCTGGATCTCGAGCAGTTGGCCACGCGCTACCGTGAGTTGGCGCGTGGTGTTCATCCGGACCGCTTTGCCGACGCTTCCGAGCGTGAGCAGCGGCTGGCGCTCGAGCAATCCGCGAGCCTCAACGAGGCCTATCAGACGCTCAAAAGCCCCCCCAAACGCGCGCGCTACTTGCTCGCCATGGGCGGTCGTGAGCTGCCGCTGGAGGTCACGGTGCATGATCCGGAGTTTCTTCTGCAGCAGATGGAGCTGCGTGAAGAGCTCGAAGACCTGCAAGACAGCGCCGACCTCGCGGGTGTTGCAGTGTTCAAGCGTCGCCTGAAGACCGCGCAGGATGAACTGAACGAAAGCTTCGCAGCCTGTTGGGATGATGCAGCGCAACGTGAGCAGGCCGAACGCCTGATGCGACGCATGCAGTTCCTCGACAAGCTCACCTACGAAGTGCGCCAGTTAGAAGAGCGCCTCGACGATTAACCCAGTGCCGCTCCGGTCGCACGCCTGATATACAGATAAGTCCTGATAACGATGGCCCTACTGCAGATCGCCGAACCCGGCCAAAGTCCTCAACCGCACCAGCGTCGTCTGGCTGTGGGGATCGACTTGGGCACTACCAATTCGCTGGTCGCTGCATTGCGCAGTGGTCTTTCCGAGCCTCTGGCCGACGCGCAAGGGCAGGTCATCCTGCCGTCTGCCGTGCGCTATCACGCCGATCGCGTCGAAGTCGGCGAGTCGGCCAAACTGGCCGCCGCGTCCGATCCTTTGAACACCGTGCTGTCGGTCAAACGCTTGATGGGTCGTGGTCTTTCCGACGTCAAGCAATTGGGCGATCAACTGCCGTACCGTTTTGTCGACGGCGAGTCGCACATGCCGTTCATCGACACTGTGCAAGGCCCGAAAAGCCCGG
This sequence comes from Pseudomonas sp. BF-R-26, assembly GCF_019947395.1. Taxonomy (NCBI): domain Bacteria; kingdom Pseudomonadati; phylum Pseudomonadota; class Gammaproteobacteria; order Pseudomonadales; family Pseudomonadaceae; genus Pseudomonas; species Pseudomonas sp. BF-R-26. The sequence goes on from NZ_JAGYGK010000011.1 coordinate 222,093, forward strand.
TCGAAGTTTCCGCCGATATCCTCAAGGTACTGCGTCAGCGCGCTGAAGCGACCTTGGGTGGCGAATTGGTTGGCGCGGTGATCACCGTTCCGGCCTATTTCGATGATGCTCAGCGTCAAGCCACCAAGGATGCGGCCAAGCTGGCCGGTCTGAACGTGCTGCGTTTGCTCAATGAGCCAACCGCCGCCGCGGTCGCTTACGGTCTGGATCAGCACGCCGAAGGCCTGGTCGCGATTTATGACTTGGGCGGCGGTACTTTCGATATTTCGATTCTGCGCCTGACCGGCGGTGTGTTCGAAGTGCTGGCTACCGGCGGCGACAGCGCCTTGGGTGGCGATGACTTCGATCACGCTATTGCTGGCTGGATCATCGAGAGCGCCGGTCTGTCGGCCGATCTCGATCCGGGTACGCAACGTAATCTGCTGCAAACCGCGTGTGCGGCCAAAGAAGCCCTGACCAATTGCTCGTCCGTCGAAGTTGCTTATGGCGACTGGAAGGCTGAGTTGACCCGTGAAGCCTTCAATGCGCTGATCGAGCCGATGGTTGCTCGCAGCCTGAAAGCCTGCCGCCGCGCTGTGCGTGATTCCGGTATCGAACTGGAAGACGTTCACGCTGTGGTCATGGTTGGTGGCTCGACGCGCGTGCCTCGTGTCCGCGAAGCCGTTGCGCACGCCTTCGGTCGCGAACCGCTGACTGAAATCGATCCGGATCAAGTCGTCGCCATCGGTGCTGCGATCCAGGCCGATACCCTGGCTGGCAACAAACGTGACGGCGGCGAACTGCTGTTGCTCGACGTGATTCCGTTGTCCCTGGGGCTGGAAACCATGGGCGGCCTGATGGAGAAGGTGATTCCGCGCAACACCACCATCCCCGTCGCCCGGGCCCAGGACTTCACGACTTATAAAGATGGCCAGTCGGCCATGGCGATCCATGTATTGCAGGGCGAGCGTGAGTTGATCAGCGACTGTCGTTCCCTGGCACGCTTCGAATTGCGCGGTATTCCGGCGATGGTGGCCGGCGCGGCGAAGATTCGCGTGACCTTCCAGGTCGACGCCGACGGTCTGCTCAGTGTCTCGGCCCGCGAATTGGGTTCGGGCGTCGAAGCCAGCATCCAGGTCAAACCGTCCTACGGCCTGACCGACGGCGAAATCGCCAAAATGCTCAAGGATTCGTTCCAGCACGCCAACGACGACAAAGTCGCCCGCGTATTGCGTGAGCAGCAAGTTGATGCCCAGCGCCTGATCGAGGCGGTGCAGGGCGCTCTGGAGGTTGACGGCGAACGCCTGCTCGACGCCGAAGAGCGCATGGTCATCGAATTGCAGATGCAGGAACTGACCGAACTGATGAAAGGCACCGATGGTTACGCTATCGAGCAGCAGACCAAGCGTCTGTCGCAGGTGACCGATGCCTTTGCTGCCCGCCGCCTGGACTCGACGGTGAAAGCCGCTCTGGCGGGGCGCAACCTGAATGAAATCGAGGATAACTGATGCCGCAGGTCATTTTTCTGCCACACGAGAAGTTCTGCCCGGAAGGCATGGTTGTAGAGGCTGAGCCCGGTATATCCATTCTCGAACTGGCCCATGAACACCATATCGAGATGGAAAGCGCCTGTGGCGGCGTCTGCGCTTGCACTACCTGCCATTGCATCATCCGCGAAGGTTTTGACTCGCTGGAAGAGGCGGATGAGCTGGAAGAAGATTTTCTTGATCGGGCCTGGGGTCTGGAAGCGCATTCGCGTCTAGGCTGTCAGGCGATCGTCGGGACTGAAGACCTGACCGTCGAAATTCCGAAATACTCGCTCAACCATGCAGCCGAAGCGCCGCACTGATTCAAGGAACCGACATGAGTCTGAAATGGGTTGATGTGCTTGAAATCGCGATCCAGCTGGCTGAAACCAAGCCAGATGTGGACCCGCGTTACGTGAACTTCGTCGATCTGCACAAATGGGTGCTGGCGTTGCCGGAGTTCAGTGATGATCCGACCCGCGGTGGCGAGAAGGTGCTTGAAGCCATTCAGGCCGCCTGGATCGAAGAAGCAGACTGAGTCTGCACCGTACGCAGTTAGGCAATACCAAAGAACCCGCGTATAATTCGCGGGTTTAATTTTTCACAAATTACCGTTTCTGGAGTTACACCATGGCTGTTCAACGTACTTTCTCCATCATCAAGCCTGACGCTGTTGCAAAAAACGTTATCGGCGAGATCACCACTCGTTTCGAAAAAGCTGGCCTGCGCGTTGTAGCTTCGAAACTGAAGCAACTGTCCAAAGCTGAAGCTGAAGGCTTCTACGCTGAGCACAGCGCTCGTGGTTTCTTCGGCGACCTGGTTGCTTTCATGATCTCCGGTCCGGTTGTCGTTCAGGTTCTGGAAGGCGAAAACGCTATCGCTCTGAACCGTGAGCTGATGGGCGCTACCAACCCTAAAGAAGCTGCTGCCGGCACCATCCGCGCTGACTTCGCTGATTCCATCGACGCCAACGCTGTACACGGTTCGGACTCCGAAGCCGCTGCTGCTCGCGAAATCTCGTACTTCTTCGCAGCTACTGAAGTAACCACTCGCTAAGCATTGGCTTAAGAGTGAAGGTGAATCCATGACTACATCGACTGTAAAAACCAACCTGCTGGGTCTGACTCAACAGGAAATGGAAAAATTCTTCGACTCAATCGGGGAGAAGCGTTTCCGTGCCGGTCAGGTAATGAAATGGATTCACCACCTTGGCGTTGATGATTTCGACGCCATGACGAACGTCAGCAAGGCCTTGCGCGACAAGCTCAAGGCCATTGCTGAAGTCCGCGGCCCCGAAGTGGTCAGCGAGGACATCTCCACCGATGGCACCCGTAAGTGGGTGGTGCGCGTGGCGTCCGGTAGCTGCGTCGAGACCGTGTACATTCCCCAGGGCAAACGCGGCACTCTGTGCGTTTCGTCCCAGGCAGGCTGTGCCCTGGATTGCAGTTTCTGCTCCACCGGCAAGCAAGGTTTCAACAGCAACCTCACCGCCGCCGAAGTGATCGGTCAGGTCTGGATTGCCAATAAATCGTTCGGCAGCATCCCGGCGACCGCCGACCGTGCCATCACCAACGTGGTGATGATGGGCATGGGTGAGCCGCTGCTGAACTTCGACAACGTCGTGGCCGCCATGCATCTGATGATGGATGACCTGGGCTACGGGATCTCCAAGCGCCGCGTGACCCTGTCCACTTCGGGCGTGGTGCCGATGATCGATGAGCTGTCCAAGCATATCGACGTGTCCCTGGCGTTGTCTCTGCACGCACCAAACGACGCATTGCGTAACCAATTGGTGCCGATCAACAAGAAATATCCGCTTAAGATGCTGCTCGAGTCGTGCCAGCGCTACATGTCGTCCCTGGGCGAAAAGCGCGTGCTGACCATCGAGTACACCTTGCTCAAGGACATCAACGACAAGGTTGAACATGCCGTTGAGATGATCGAGTTGCTCAAGAACATTCCGTGCAAGATCAACCTGATTCCGTTCAACCCGTTCCCGCATTCCGGTTACGAGCGCCCGAGCAACAACGCGATTCGCCGTTTCCAGGATCAGCTTCACCATGCAGGCTTCAACGTCACCGTACGCACCACCCGCGGTGAAGACATCGATGCCGCGTGTGGCCAATTGGTAGGGCAGGTGCTGGATCGCACCCGTCGCAGCGAACGTTATATCGCCGTGCGCGAGTTGAGCGCCGAAAACGATATCGCAACAAACGCCGCGAACAATAATTAAGAGAGGATCTCTATGTCCCTGCGCTTCGCGCTGCTTGTGCTGTTGGCCAGCCTCTGTGCTGGTTGTGTCCTGTCGGGCGATTTCAACCCGATGAAGACCAGCAAGGGCCGTGATGAAGCGCGTGCCGCCTACGTGCAGCTGGGCCTGGGGTATCTGCAGCAGGGCATGACCGAGCGTGCCAAAGTCCCGTTAAAGAAGGCTTTGGACCTGGATAGCTCGGATCCTGACGCCAACGCGGCCTTGGGGCTGGTGTTCCAGGCCGAGATGGAGCCGGAACTGGCCGATCAGCATTTTCGCAAGGCGCTGTCTTCGCGTCCCGCCGATGCGCGAATCCTGAATAACTACGGCAGTTTTCTTTTCGAAGAGAAACGTTACAAAGAGGCTTACGAACGCTTCGAACAGGCCGCCGCCGATACCCTGTATCCTGAGCGTTCACGGGTTTTCGAAAACCTGGGCATGACCGCTTCAAAGCTTGGCCAGCGTGATCTGGCCCGCCAGCAACTGGAAAAAGCCCTGCGTTTGAATCGCCAACAGCCACGTGCATTGCTGGAAATGGCTGAGTTGTCTTACGAAGACAGGCATTATGTGCCCGCGCGTGACTATTACGACCGTTTTAGCCTGCTCACCGAACAAAATGCACGTAGTCTATTGCTCGGCGTTCGGCTGGCAAAAGTGTTCGAAGATCGCGACAAGGCCGCCAGTTTTGGCCTGCAATTAAAACGACTCTATCCCGGTACGCCGGAATATCAGCAATACCTGTCGGAGCAATGATGAAAGCGGCGCATCCCGAAGTTGTAGCAGCGAATCGCGTTAACCCCGGTGAGACTTTGCGCCAGGCCCGCGAAAGCAATGGCTGGTCGCTGGCCGAAGTGGCCCTCAAGCTCAACCTCACCGTCAATTCCCTGAGTAATCTGGAAGCCGGCGCTTTCGACAAGCTGCCTGGGCACACCTTTGCCCGTGGCTATATTCGCGCGTATGCCAAATTGCTCGGCATGGACCAAACCGTTCTGGTCCAGCAGTTCGACCAATCCACCGGCACCGACTCCCAAGGCAGCAACGTCCACAGCCTGGGGCGTATCGAAGAGCCGGTTCGGGTTTCCCACACCATTTTGCGAATTGTCAGCCTGCTGTTGCTGCTCGCAGTGATTGGCGGTGGTTTTGTCTGGTGGCAGGATCAAACCTCATTGCGCACCAAGGACCTGACCGGCCTGGCTCCGGAACACGTTGAAGTCGAAGGCGCCGACGGCACCACCCAGATCCATCCACTGGACGAGCCGGAAGACCAGGCTGTTGCTCAAGGTCAGGCTGAAGGTGAAACGCCTCTTGCGCTGCCTCAGTCCGAGACTTCGGCCGAGGAGTCAGTCAGTGCCGAAACGAGCGCACCGGTTCCAGCGCCAGCGGCCCCAGCAGTAACGCCTGCGGCCCACAGCACTGCTCCGGTTGTTGCGACACCGGCGACACCAGCCCCGGCTGTTCCCGCTGTACCGGCACCGGTTGTTACTGCACCGATTGCTCCGACCGCCCCGGCTCCAGCAGTTGCGGTGGCTGGGCAAGGCCAGGTTCAACTGCAATTCACCGCCGATTGCTGGACGCAAGTGACCGATGGCACGGGTAAGGTGCTGTTGAGTGGTCTCAAGCGTAAAGGCGAAAATGTTACTCTCAGCGGCAAACCGCCTTTTTCCGTACGTCTGGGCTTCGCCCGTGGCGCGCAGGTCAGCTACAACGGGCAGGTGGTTGATGTCGCTCCGTTCACCAGTGGCGAGACTGCTCGCCTGAAGTTGGGTCAATAAGTCATGCACGGCGAATCTCCAATCAAACGTCGCGAATCCCGCAAAATCTGGGTCGGTAACGTGCCCGTGGGCGGCGATGCGCCTATCGCTGTGCAGAGCATGACCAACAGCGACACCAATGACGTGGCCGCCACCGTGGCCCAGATCAACCGTCTGGAAGCCGCTGGCGTCGATATCGTGCGGGTTTCCGTGCCGGACATGGACGCCGCCGAAGCCTTCGGCAAGATCAAGCAGTTGGTCAAAGTACCATTGGTGGCCGACATCCACTTCGACTACAAGATCGCTTTGCGCGTAGCCGAACTGGGCGTCGATTGCCTGCGGATCAACCCAGGCAATATCGGTCGTGAAGACCGCGTGCGTGCGGTGGTCGATGCTGCCCGTGATCGCGGGATTCCGATCCGCATCGGCGTCAACGCCGGCTCCCTGGAAAAAGACCTGCAAAAGAAATATGGCGAGCCGACTCCCGCTGCACTGGTCGAGTCCGCCTTGCGTCACGTTGAGCACCTCGAGCGCCTGAATTTCCAGGACTTCAAGGTCAGCGTGAAAGCCTCCGACGTATTCATGGCCGTCGCCGCCTACCGCTTGCTGGCCAAGGAAATCGTCCAGCCGCTGCACTTGGGCATCACCGAAGCCGGTGGTTTGCGTTCAGGCACGGTGAAATCCGCCGTGGGCCTCGGTATGCTGCTCGCCGAAGGGATTGGCGATACTATTCGCATCTCGTTGGCGGCCGACCCGGTCGAGGAAGTGAAAGTCGGCTACGACATTCTCAAATCCCTGCACCTGCGTTCCCGTGGCATCAACTTCATCGCCTGCCCGAGCTGCTCGCGGCAGAACTTCGATGTGGTCAAAACCATGAACGAGCTGGAAGGGCGCCTTGAAGACCTGCTGGTGCCGCTGGATGTCGCGGTGATCGGTTGCGTGGTCAATGGGCCGGGCGAAGCCAAGGAAGCCCATATCGGCTTGACCGGCGGCACGCCAAACCTGATTTACATCGACGGCAAGCCGTCGCAGAAACTGACGAATGACAATCTGGTGGATGAGCTTGAACGCTTGATCCGTCAGAAAGCGGCCGAAAAGGTCGAAGCCGACGCAGCTGTAATCGCTCGCGGCTGACCCTGACTAAAGAGCCGAATGAATTTAAGGATTTTAAGTGAGTAAGTCTCTGCAAGCCATTCGTGGCATGAACGACATCCTGCCCGAGCAGACTCCCCTGTGGCGTCATTTCGAGGGCACTGTTTCGCGTTTGCTGGATAACTACGGTTACAAGCAGATTCGCATGCCGATCGTCGAGTTCACCGAGCTGTTCAAACGCTCCATCGGTGAAGTGACCGACATCGTCGAAAAAGAGATGTACACCTTCGACGACCGCAACGGCGATTCTCTGACCCTGCGCCCTGAAGGCACGGCGGCCTGCGTGCGTGCGGTGCTTGAGCACGGCATCACCGGCGGCGGTCAGGTGCAGAAACTCTGGTACATCGGCCCGATGTTCCGTCACGAACGTCCACAGAAAGGTCGTTATCGCCAGTTCCACCAGATCGGTTGCGAAGTCTTCAACCTCGACGGTCCGGACATCGACGCCGAGCTGATCGTGCTGACCTGGCGCCTGTGGGGCGAGCTGGGTATCCGCGATGCGGTCAAGCTCGAACTCAACAGCCTGGGCACCAGCGAATCCCGTGGTCGTTATCGTGAAGCACTGGTCGAGTACCTGTCCGCTCGCCTGGATCAACTGGACGAAGACAGCCAGCGCCGTCTGAAGACCAACCCGCTGCGGGTTCTGGATACCAAGAACCCCGACACTCAAGCGGCGTTGGCCGACGCGCCAAAGATGGCCGACTACCTCGACGAAGAATCCCGCGTGCACTTCGAGGGCCTCAAGGCTCGTCTGGACGCCGCGGGCATTCCTTATGTGATCAACCCGAAGCTGGTTCGCGGGCTGGATTACTACAGCAAGACCGTTTTCGAATGGGTCACCGACAAGTTGGGCGCCCAAGGCACCGTGTGTGCCGGTGGTCGTTACGACGGTCTGGTGGAGCAGATGGGCGGCAAGCCGACCACAGGCGTTGGTTTCGCCATGGGCATCGAGCGTCTGGTGCTGCTGCTTGAAACCCTGGAGCAGATTCCCGAAGAGATCTCCCGTCAGGTCGATGTCTACCTCTGCGCCTTCGGTGAAGCCGCCGAGCTGGCCGGTCTGGCCCTGAGCGAGCGTGTTCGTGATCAATTGCCCAACCTGCGCCTGCAAGTCAATGCCGGCGCCGGCAGCTTCAAAAGCCAGTTCAAGAAAGCCGACAAGAGCGGTGCGCTGTACGCATTGATTCTCGGTGAGGACGAAATGGCCCAGCAAGTGGTAGGTTTCAAACCCCTGCGTGGCCAGGGCGAACAACAAAGCATTGCCTGGGATGCGCTTGCTGCACACCTGGCCACCTGCGTCGTGCAGGGTTGAAGCTGTCAAACAGCCGATTTAGCGATTAAGGAGTATTGGGGTGTCGAGTACCGAAGACGAACATCTGGCGGAGTTGAAGGACTGGTGGACACGCAACGGCAAGCCCCTGGTCACTGGCGGCCTGTTGGCGCTGGTCATCGTGTTCGGCTGGCAGGCCTTTCAGAAGTATCAGAGCAATCAGTCGCAAGGCGCCTCGATTCTCTATCAGCAATTGCTCGAAACTACGCTGACGCCTGATGGCAAGCCTGATGCTGCACGTGTTTCGGATCTGGCCGGCAAGCTCAACAGCGAGTTCGGCGGCACCGCTTACGCGCAATACGGCAGCCTGTTCGTGGCGAAAGTCGCGGTCGACAGCGGCAAGCTGGACGACGCAGCCAGCGAGCTGAAAGCCATTGTCGCCAAACCGGCCAATCCGGCACTCGGCGAAATTGCTCGTCAGCGCCTGGCGCAGGTACTGGCCGCGCAGAACAAGGTCGATGAAGCCCTGAAACTGCTCGAAGGCGATGCCGACAAAGCCTTCCTGGCCACTCGCGAAGAACTCAAAGGCGACCTGCTGGTGCAGTTGGGTCGTACCGACGAAGCGAACACGGCGTATCAAAAAGCCAAGGCGGCACTGTCGGATGAAGCGGCGGTCGGTGGCCTACAAATCAAGCTGGACGACCTGGCCAAAGGGGATGCGTGACGTGATCCGTTGGAAACATGCAGCATTGCTGGCTCTGGCCATATTGGCCGCGGGTTGCAGCAGCAACAGCAAAAAAGAATTGCCACCGGCCGAGTTGACCGACTTCAAAGAAGAAGTGGTTCTGCAAAAGCAGTGGAGTCGTTCGATCGGTGACGGTCAGGGCGAAACCTACAACATGCTGGTTCCGGCGATCGATGGCGATACCATCTATGCCGCCGACGTCACCGGTGTGGTGATGGCGATGGATCGCAGCAATGGCGACGTCAAATGGAAGAAAGATCTCGAACTGCCTGTCTCCGGCGCCGTCGGCGTGGGTTACGGTCTGGTCATGATCGGCACGCTCAAGGGCGAAATCGTTGCCCTGGACGCCAGCAGCGGTGAAGAGAAATGGCGCGCTCGCGTGACCAGTGAAGTGCTCGCGCCGCCGGCCACCAACGGTGACGTTGTTGTGGTTCAGACCCAGGATGACCGTCTGATCGGCCTGGATGCCGCTACCGGCAACCAGCGCTGGTTGTATGACAGCACGCCGGCGGTTCTGACCCTGCGCGGCACCAGCGCACCGATCGTCACCAACCGCCTCGCGGTGGCTGGCCTGTCGACCGGTAAAGTGGTTGCTCTGGATGTTTCCAACGGCGTGCCGGTATGGGAACAACGCGTAGCGATTCCACAAGGTCGTTCGGAACTGGAGCGTGTGGTCGATATCGACGGTGGCTTGCTTCTGTCCGGCGGTACACTGTACGTCGCCAGCTACCAGGGTCGTGTCGCGGCACTGGACCTGGAAAGCGGTCGTCAACTCTGGCAGCGTGATGCTTCCAGCTATGCCGGCGTTGCCCAGGGTTTTGGCAGCGTCTACGTGAGCCTGTCCGCAGGCACTGTTGAAGGCGTCGACGAACGTTCTACCACTGCTTTGTGGAGCAACGATTCACTGGCCCGCCGTCAACTGTCGGCTCCGGAAGTGTTCTCCAGCTATGTTGCAGTCGGTGATATGGAAGGTTACCTGCACCTGCTGAGTCAGGTGGACGGTCGTTTCGTCGGCCGCGAGCGCATCGACAGTGACGGCCTGCGTGCCCGTCCGCTGGTGGTGGGTGACACGATTTATCTGTATGGCAACAGTGGCAAACTGGAAGCCCTGACCATTAAGTAAAGACTATGCTTGGGGTTTAACCCCCAAGCGGCCCCGTTCTGCGGGGCTCGCAGTGCTTACAGGCGCTGCCCCGAGCACCAGCCGCTGCCTCGCAGCGGCTTTTGTATTTTCTGAAATAACGAAGTGGAGAGCCGCATGGTTCCCGTAATCGCCCTGGTGGGCCGACCGAACGTCGGCAAGTCCACCTTGTTCAACCGCCTGACCAGGACTCGCGACGCTATCGTCGGCGACTTGTCCGGTCTGACCCGTGATCGCCAGTACGGTGAGGCCAAGTGGCAAGGGCGTTCCTACATTCTGGTCGACACCGGCGGTATCTCCGGTGACGAGCACGGTATGGACGAAAAAATGGCCGAGCAGTCGCTGCTGGCCATTGAAGAAGCAGATGTCGTTCTATTCCTGGTAGATGCCAAGGCCGGTTTCACCGCGGCCGACCAGATGATCGCCGAGCACTTGCGCAAGCGTAACAAGCGTTCTTACGTGGTTGCCAACAAGGTCGACAACATCGACCCTGAAATGGCCCGCGCCGAATTCGCCCCATTGGGCATGGGCCACGCGATCCCGATCGCCGGTGCTCATGGTCGTGGCATCACCCAGATGCTGGAAATCGCCCTGAGCGACTTCCCGAAAGACGAAGAAGAACCGGAAGAAGGCGAAGAAGAGATCGTTGCCGAAGGTGAGGAAGCCAAGCGCATTCCTGGCCCAAGCGAAAAAGACGGTATCAAGATCGCAATCATCGGTCGCCCGAACGTCGGCAAGTCGACCCTGGTCAACCGCATGCTCGGTGAAGACCGGGTTATCGTTTATGACCAGCCCGGCACCACTCGCGACAGCATCTACATCCCGTTTGAACGTAACGACGAGAAGTACACGCTGATCGACACCGCTGGTGTGCGCAAGCGCGGCAAGATCCACGAAGAAGTCGAAAAATTCTCCGTGGTCAAAACCCTGCAGGCGATCAAAGACGCCAACGTGGTGATCTTCGTGATGGACGCCCGCGAAGGCGTGGTGGACCACGACCTCAACCTGCTGGGCTTTGCCATTGAGTCGGGTCGTGCGCTGGTGATCGCGATCAACAAGTGGGACGGCATGACGCCGAGCGAGCGCGACTTCGTGAAGGTCGAGCTGCAACGTCGACTGTTCTTCGTTGACTACGCCGACATTCACTTCATCTCGGCCCTGCACGGCACGGGCGTGGGCAACCTCTACGCCTCCGTACAGAACTCGTTCAAGTCTGCGGTCACCCGCTGGCCAACCAACCGCCTGACCCAGATTCTGGAAGATGCGGTTGGCGAGCACGCGCCACCGATGGTCAACAACCGCCGGATCAAACTGCGTTATGCCCACTTGGGTGGTGCTAACCCGCCGATCATCGTGATCCACGGTAACCAGATCGAGAAGGTGCCGAAGTCTTACGTCCGTTACCTGGAAAACACTTACCGTCGTGTGCTCAAGCTGGTCGGTACGCCGATCCGCATCGAGTTCAAGGGCGGCGAGAACCCGTACGAAGGCAACAAGAACTCGCTTACCGACCGCCAGGTCAACAAGAAACGCCGCATGATGTCGCACCACAAAAAGGCCGACAAAAAGCGCCGCGACAAGCGCTGATTCACGGATCGCCCACGCCGCTGGTGTGGGCCATTTGTGGCGAGGGGGCTTGCCCCCGTTCGACTGCGAAGCAGTCGCAAATCGATCAATGGGTTTCATCAGAAGCACCTCGATTACAGGTTTTGGGGCCGCTTCGCGACCCAACGCGGGCAAGCCCGCTCACCACAGGTTATGCGGTGAATGTTTTAGAAGAAGGGCGCCGGTTGGCGCCCTTTTTTTATGGGCGCCGTTTGGGCTATTCTCGAGCTCTCCCGTGCCGTCGTAGAGCCGGGTGTAGAGCCGGGGAATCACCGATGATCACCAGTAAGCTGCCGAATGTCGGCGTCACTATCTTCACGCAGATGTCTCAGCTCGCGGCGCAAACCGGGGCGATCAATCTGTCTCAAGGGTTTCCCGATTTCGACGGCCCGCAGGCCCTGCGCGATGCAGTCGGTCGGCATATCGCCAGTGGTCACAATCAGTATTCGCCGATGACCGGCTTGCCGGTGTTGCGTCAGCAGATTGCAGCAAAGATCGCTCGCAGCTACGGCGCCCATGTCGATGCCGACAATGAAGTGACGGTCACCCCCGGCGCGACTCAGGCAATCTTCTGCGCCATTCAGGCGGTGATCCATAGCGGTGACGAAGTCATCGTGTTTGATCCGGCCTACGACAGTTATGAACCTTCGGTGGAGCTGGCCGGTGGCCGTTGCGTGCATGTGCAACTGGGCCTGAAAGACTTTGCCATCGACTTCCAGAAGCTCGCTGAGGCCATTACGCCGCGCACGCGGATGATTATCCTCAATACCCCGCACAACCCCAGCGGAGCACTGATCAGCCGTGCCGAGCTGGATCAACTGGCGGCGTTGATCCGCGACCGCGACATCTATGTGATCAGCGACGAAGTCTACGAGCACCTGGTATTCGACGGCGTGCCTCACGTCAGCGTATTGGCCCACGAAGAGCTCTATCAACGCGCATTTGTGGTCAGTTCGTTCGGCAAGACCTACCACGTCACCGGTTGGAAAACCGGTTATGTAGTGGCGCCGCCAGCCCTCACCGCAGAGCTGCGCAAGGTTCACCAGTACGTCAGTTTCTGCGGCGTGACGCCGTTGCAATATGCCTTGGCCGATTACATGGCCGAGCACCCGGAACACGTCGAAGAGTTGCCGGACTTCTATCAGGCCAAGCGCGATCTGTTCTGCGATCTGCTGACACCGTCACGCTTCAGTTTCACCCGCGTGGCCGGTACTTACTTCCAGCTGGTCGATTACTCGCAGATTCGCCCGGACCTCAATGACGTCGAGATGGCGCTGTGGATGACCCGCGAACATGGCGTCGCGAGCATTCCGATCTCGGTGTTCTACCAGACTCCACCGGTCGGCCAGCGCCTGGTGCGCCTGTGCTTTGCCAAACGCGAGGAGACCCTGCGTGAAGCAGCGGCAAAACTATGCGTGATCTGAGTGCTCTGCCCAATCTGAATGTTGCGCTGATCCAGACCACCCTGGCCTGGCATGATCGTCAGGCCAATCTGCAGCATTTCGAGCCCTTGCTGGAACAGGCTCGCGGCGCTGACCTGATCATTCTTCCTGAGATGTTCACCACCGGTTTCTCCATGGAATCGGAAGCCCTAGCCGAGCCGGAAAATGGCCCTACCAGTAAATGGCTGCGGGTTCAGGCGGCGAAACTGGACGCGGTGATCACCGGCAGCATCATCGTCCAGGTGGCTGACGGCAGCCATCGCAATCGTCTGTTGTGGGCGCGGCCGGACGGGGAGGTGTGGCACTACGACAAGCGTCATCTGTTCCGCATGGCGGGTGAGCACAACCATTTCACCCCGGGCGAGCGTCAGGTGCAGTTCGAATTGAAGGGCTGGCGAGTGCGGCCGCTGATTTGCTACGACCTGCGTTTCCCGGTCTGGAGCCGCGACCCTCAAGACACCGACTTATTGCTGTACACCGCCAATTGGCCGGGCGCCCGGCGCCAGCACTGGAACCGTCTGCTGCCGGCACGGGGGATCGAAAACCTTTGCTATGTGGCGGCGGTGAACCGCATCGGTACTGATGGCAAAGGCTTTGCGTATACCGGTGACAGTCAGGTGCTGGATTTTCAGGGCGAGACGTTGCTCAGCGCAGGCGATGCCGATGGGGTCTTCAAGGTTGTTCTGGACGCGGCGGAGTTGGCGGCTTATCGCGCACGGTTTCCGGCGAATCTGGATGCGGATACCTTCGAGTTCACGTAACTGATCGTTCCCACGCAGAGCGTGGGAACGATCAGGCCCCGAGGTTCACACCCCGGGGCCTTTTGCATTGCCGCGCAGACTTACGCCGCTTTCGCTTCCGGCTGGCTCAGGGAGCGGTTCAGAGCGCTGAACAGGGCCTTGAAGCTGGCGGTGGTGATGTTTTCATCGATACCGACGCCGTGCACCGCACGCTCACCATTCACCCGCAGTTCAATGTAGGCCGCTGCCTTGGCATTGGTGCCCGCGCCGATGGCGTGTTCGTTGTAGTCCATGATTTCCACCGGGATCGGCAGACCGGCCACCAGCGCTTCCAGAGCGCCGTTGCCCTTGCCACGCCAGTGCAGGTTGGTTTCACCCTGACCTTTGCTGGAGACTTCCACTTCCACGGCGCTGTGACCGTTTTCTTCCTGCAAACGATGGCTGACCAGCGCGTACGGGGTGTTGGCCTGCAAGTACTCGCTGTGCAGCAGCGCGTGGATCTGCTGGGCAGTCATCTCCAGGCCCAGGCGATCGGTTTCACGCTGTACGACCTGACTGAACTCGATCTGCATGCGGCGCGGCAAGTTGATGCCGTATTCCTGTTCCAGCAGGTAAGCGATACCGCCCTTGCCCGACTGGCTGTTGACGCGAATCACCGCCTCATAGCTGCGGCCGATGTCGGCCGGGTCGATCGGCAAGTACGGCACTTCCCACAGGGCGTCCGGTTTCTGCTGGGAGAAGCCCTTGCGGATCGCATCCTGGTGCGAGCCAGAGAACGCGGTGTGAACCAGGTCGCCGACATACGGGTGACGTGGGTGCACCTGGATCTGGTTGCATTCTTCGACGACTTTGCGCACGCCGTCGATATCGGAAAAGTCCAGTTCAGGGTGGATGCCCTGGGTGTAGAGGTTCAATGCCACGGTCACCAGGTCGACGTTACCGGTCCGCTCGCCGTTGCCGAACAGGCAACCTTCGACACGGTCGGCGCCGGCCATCAGGCCCAGTTCGGTGGCGGCTACGCCAGTGCCACGGTCGTTGTGGGTGTGCAGGCTGATGATCACGCTGTCACGACGGTTGATGTGGCGGCCGAACCATTCGATCTGGTCGGCATAGATGTTCGGGGTGGCGCATTCGACGGTGGCAGGCAGGTTGAGGATCACCTTGTGCTCAGGCGTCGGGTTCCACACTTCGATCACCGCGTCGCAGACTTCCTTGGCGAATTCCAGTTCGGTGGCGCTGAAGGTTTCTGGCGAGTACTCGAAGGTCCACTCGGTTTCCGGCTGCTGGGCGGCGTATTTGACGAACAGCTTGGCGGCGTTCACGGCGATGGCCTTGATCCCGTCCTTGTCCTGGTTGAAGACAATGCGGCGGAAGGAAGGGGAGGTCGCGTTGTACAGGTGAACGATGGCTTTCTTGGCACCGCGCAGGGATTCGAAGGTACGTGCGATCAAGTCTTCACGGCCCTGGGTCAGCACCTGAATGGTGGTGTCGTCCGGGATGTGGCCGTCTTCGATCAGCGTACGCACGAAGTCGAAGTCGGTTTGCGAA
Source organism: Pseudomonas sp. BF-R-26 (assembly GCF_019947395.1). Classification (NCBI taxonomy): domain Bacteria; kingdom Pseudomonadati; phylum Pseudomonadota; class Gammaproteobacteria; order Pseudomonadales; family Pseudomonadaceae; genus Pseudomonas; species Pseudomonas sp. BF-R-26. Next base: position 237,240 of record NZ_JAGYGK010000011.1, read on the forward strand.
GCGGCCGGGAACGAGGCTTCGATTTCTTTCACGCCGACTTGCACCAGGGTTTTCCAGAAACGCAGCTTCTTGACCGCGTCCATGGGCTCGATCAGCGACTGGTTGCCGTCACGAAGGTCCGAGCTGCACCAGATCGGCGCTGCGGTGATGGTCTTCGATGGCCAGGTGCGGTCCGGGATATCGATGGTCGGGAACGCGCGGTATTTCGAAGACGGGTCTTTGAGCATGCTCATCGGAAAATCCTTATTGTGTGGGCCGAAAAAAGGCGGCCTGCCGGTGGATCAAATGTTCTGGGGATAAAGCGTAAGACGAGGCACCGCGATTCAGCCTGGCAGTCGTGCGCTGACGAGGCACAGGCTGCGGTGCTGGCGAAGCTGAATGAGGGTGTGAGAGGTTTTCATGCCTTCAACCCTAACCGCGGGGGGAAAGGATGGCAAGCAGTCGAAAAAAATTGAGAGGAATACTCGAAAAGTCGAGTTTATTGAGATTTTGTTGCGGTGAATGGCAGGGATTGTATTGATGTTTGCGCGAGGTTTGAGCGATGCGCAATTGAAGGTTGGCGATTGCAGTTCGGTCGACGCAGCTATTCTTAAAGCCTCAACCAGACGACCAGAAAGCAGGAGTTGGCAATGAACGAGTCGGATTGGAAGCTCTATAGCGCACTGCGTCCGGTAGCCCATGAGCGGATGTGTATCCGGATCATGGAGGAGGTCGAGCGCACGGTGCTGGATAAAAGCCTGGCGCCTTATGAGCGTATTGAAGCCAGTGAAGAAAGGCTGAAGGCCGGTCAGCAGGAGCTGTATTGGGCGTTTGGCGTTTTCAGTCACTCACGCAATGAGGCGCCTGCTCATTTGCTGGGGCTGTGTACTCATGAGCTGATCACATCTGAAGAGTTGGCTGGTTTCTCGGAGGAAACTCAGACCTGGATCAAAGAGCGTCTGATGCACAGGGAGGTCCACGGGATTGAGGACCTTGAGGCGGAATAAGCGGTGCCAATGAGGCCGCCTTCGCGAGCAGGCTCGCTCTCACATTTGATCTTCATGAGACACAGATATTGTGTACGACGAAATCCATTGTGGGAGCGAGCCTGCTCGCGATGAGGCCATCAGCCTCAACAACTATTTAAGGCTGGAACGCCCCAATAAAAATCGCCGGATCCACCCGCGCATCATTCAGGCTGATGTTCCAGTGCATATGCGGCCCGGTCGCGCGCCCGGTGGAGCCGACTTTGCCGACCACGCCACCACGGGCCAGTTGCTGGCCGACCTTCACGTCGATCTTCGACATATGGCAGAACATGCTGATAAAGCCCTGGCCGTGGTCGACGAATACCGTATTGCCGTTGAAGAAGTAGTTACCAATCAGGATCACCTTGCCGGCGGCCGGGGTTTTGATCGGCGTGCCGGCAGGCACCGCGAAGTCGAGGCCTGCGTGGGGATTGCGTTCTTCTCCATTGAAAAAGCGGCGCACGCCAAACTTGCTCGACAGCGGCCCGTTGACCGGTTTGTCCAGCAGCAGATTGCTCGGGGTGTTCGGGCTGAAGCTGCGGTAGGCCTGGATCTGCTCCGCCAGCTCGCCCTCGATGCGCTTGAGATTCTCCGGGTTCGGATTGACCTGCTGAGTGTTTTTCAGGGTGATGTGCTGTTCCGGGTATTTCTTGCCGCCGACGGTGAAGCTCAGGTTACGACCACCACTGCTAAGCGACTGGCTGCCCGGTTTGACGGTCAGCGGCACGCCGACGATGGCCAGCCAGTTGTTCTGTTCCTTGACCACCAATACCGGTTTGCCTTGATAGCTGGCTTTGGGTGCCTGGGCGGAGCTGCCCAGATCCACCACCGCCACGCCACCCGGCACCGGTTTGTTCAACAGGCGGGTGATGTAACTGTCGGCGTGGGCGTTGAACGTCAGGCACAGCAACAGCAGCGGAGCTAAAAAACGCGGCATGGATCAATCCAGTAAAGAAAGGGTGACAGGCGTCAGGTGATTGTCTTCGACGCGCACTTGCAGCTCGCCTTCGCCCAGTTTGGCTTTCAGGCGTTGGCCGGTATGGGTCTGCGCGGCGCTACGAATCGCGTTGCCGCGCTCGTCCAGCAGAATGCTGTAGCCACGCGCGAGGGTCGCCAAGGGGCTGACCACATGCAGCGTCTGCATCTGACTTTGCAGTTGCAGCCGGCGGGATTTAAGCCCTTCACGCATGGCTCGGGGCAGGCGCTCGGCGAGGCTGTCGAGGCGCTGGCGAAGCAACGCCAATTGCCGCCCCGGATGTTGGCCAGCGAGGCGGGTTTCCAGACGGATCAAACGTTCGCGACGGGTATTGAGGCTGCGTTCGAAAGCGCGGCGCATGCGCATGTCCAGGTCATCCAGGCGTTGTGCTTGCTGACGCAGTCGTTCGCCAGGATGACGCAGGCGCCGGGCCATGCCTTCCAGACGCAACCGGTCGCGCATCAAGCGGTCGCGGATGCGCATCACCAGGCGCCGGTGCAGACTTTCGACACGACGCACCAGATCGCTGGAATCCGGCGCGAGCAGTTCGGCCGCGGCGGACGGTGTCGGGGCGCGGACGTCGGCGACGAAGTCACTGATCGACACGTCGGTTTCGTGGCCGACGGCGCTGACAATCGGCGTCACGCAGGCATCCACGGCGCGGGCCACGGCTTCTTCGTTGAAACACCAGAGGTCTTCCAGTGAGCCGCCACCACGGGCCAGGATCAGCGCGTCGAAACCGCGGGCATCCGCCAGTTTCAGCGCGCGGACAATCTGCGCGGTAGCTTCGCGGCCTTGCACGGCGGTGGGGATCAGCGTCAGTTGGATCTGCGGCGCGCGGCGGCGGAACACACTGATGATGTCGCGGATCACCGCGCCGGTGGGCGAGCTGATGATGCCGATGCGTTGCGGGTGCGCCGGCAGCGGCACTTTGCGCTCGGCACTGAACAGGCCTTCGGCGCTGAGCTTTTCCTTCAACGCATCGAAGGCCAGACGCAGGGCGCCGTCACCGGCCGGTTCCACTGTGTCGAGAATCAGCTGGTAATCGCCACGGCCTTCAAACAGCGAAACCTTGCCGCGAACCTTGACCGCCAAGCCGTCCTTCAGCGCCTGGCGAACCCGCGCGGCGTTCTGCCGAAACAGCGCGCAACGCACTTGGGCGCCGCTGTCCTTGAGGGTGAAATACACATGGCCGGACGCCGGGCGGGCGAGGTTGGAGATTTCGCCTTCGACCCAGATGTTGCTGAACACGTCTTCGAGCAACACCCGCGCGCGGCCGTTGAGCTGGCTGACAGTCAGGACTTCCCGGTCCAGGCCGAGTCTTGCAAAGGGATCTTTAATCATGGGGCGCATGATAAAGGCAATCTCCTGCGCAATGCACGATCCCCTGTAGGAGCTGCCGCAGGCTGCGATCTTTTGATCTTGAATTTCGGCGAGGCTGAAATTGCTGAAGATCAAAAGATCGCAGCCTTCGGCAGCTCCTACGCCGATTGGGTGAAGTGCTGAATGAATTGCTGAACCAGAGCAGTGGGACTCTGCCGATAGGCGAGGGCGACGGTGCTTTGGCAATCGGGGTCGGCCAAGGGGAGAAAGTGGATATCCGGCGGTGCGATGTCCTGCATCGATTCCGGTAGCAGCGCGATACCGAATCCGGCCTGGATCAATTGCAGTTGCGTGGTTTTGCGCGACACCACCCGCGCCGCCTGGGGAAAGAACCCCTGGCGCATGCACAACTCGGCGGACAGATAGCTCAGGCCGCCACGCTGTGGATGAGGGATGGAAATAAACGCTTCATTCTTCAACTGCGCCAGATCGATGCCTTGCGCGGACTTATCCACAGCCAACCGATGATTCGGCGGCACCGCCAGCAACAGGCGCTCGCTGTACAGCGGAACAATCTGCACCCCTTCACGCTGACGCAGCACCGGCAGGCGCAACAGGCCCACATCGAGGCGACCTTCGGCCAATTCTTCCAGTTGCGCCTCGGAGGACAGTTTGACGATGTCCATGGACACACCGGCGTGCCGATCCAGATAGACGCTGATGCCTCGCAACAGCCGACCGCTCATGGGCACCGTGCTGGAGTGACTCAGGCGCAACACGCCGAGTTGACCGGTGCCCACCTGAGTAGCCATTTCGCTGGCCTTGGTCAGTTCGTTCAGCAGGTTTCTCGCCCGAGGCAAAAAGGCTTCACCTGCCGCCGTCAAACGGGGCTGGCGTGCGGTGCGTTCGAACAGCGGCGTTTGCAGACGGGTTTCCATGTCCTTGATCTGCCGGCTCAAGGCGGATTGAGCAATAAACAGTCGTTCGGCTGCAGCGCTGAAGCTGCCGCTCTCGGCGATTTCCACGAAGTAGCGCAATTGACGGGTTGAAAGCACGAGACATGCCTTTTTGAGATGGGTAGATGGCCTTGAAGATATTAGTCGCAACGCTCGGCGCTGGCTAAAGTCATCACAGAAATTAAAGGAAGCCGTGACGATGAGTGTGCTGGAGTTGTTAAACCAATGGCCGTGGGGGGCGGTGGATTGGCTGGTGATCGGGTTGGGCGTTGCCCTGGCCTACATCGTGTTCGGCATCGCCGGTTTTGGCACCGCGCTGGTGGCCGGGCCGATTCTGATCCTGTTCATGCCGCTGTCGAAAATCGTGCCGCTGCTGGTGCTGCTGGACTTCGTCGCGGCGTTCGGCAATTTGCTGCCCTCGCGACGGGATGTGGCGAGGCCCGAATTGCTGCGGCTGCTGCCATGTATGGCGGTAGGCTGCACGTTGGGAGTGATATTTCTGCTGAACCTGAAATCCGATGTTTTGCTGCTGTTGATGGGGCTGTTTATCAGTGCCTATGCGATTTACAGCCTGTGGATTAAAACCCGTCCGGCGCAATTGTCCGCCGGGTGGGCGGTGCCGATGGGCACGGTGGGCGGGATGTTCGGGGCGCTGTTTGGCAGTGGCGGCTTTTTATATGCGATCTATTTGAACAGTCGGCTGCCCAAGGACGCAGCCCGGGCAACCCAGAGTGCGCTGATCAGTTGCAGCACCGTGGTGCGTTTGAGCCTGTTTGCCGTCGCCGGTGTGTATGCCGAGCTACCCTTGTTGGTATTGGCGCTGTGTTTGTTGCCGGCGATGGCGCTGGGGTTGTGGATCGGTCGGCGGTTGATCATGAAATTGTCCCGCGAGGCATTCGTGCGGCTGGTGACCTGGCTGGTACTGGCCAGCGGGATTGCCTTGATCGGGCGCTATTTGAGTACTTGACCGGATTTCGTCAGGGATTAAGCTGCCGGCCGTCCTGACGCCATCGCGGGCAAGCCCGCTCCCACAAGGATCTCAGGTGAGCACAAATGTGTTTACAACCGAGATCGTGTGGGAGCGGGCTTGCCCGCGATGGCGTCAGGACGAACACCGCAGAACATCCTTTTGACGCAGTAGGCTTGCACCATGAACTCGCAAAGCATCATCGTCCCGAAAATCTCCACCCTGCCGGTGCACGAACCCCGGGCCCGGGCGGTCGTGCGTTGGCTGGTGCGCAAGAACATCATTAAAGAAGAACTGACCACCTGTGGTCGCACCGGCAATCGCATGGCCCACGCCATCGCCGACGGTGCCCGTGCGGTGGTCCTGCACCCTGAAGCGCTGCCGTTCGGCGAGCCGATCAATGGCCTGGAAATCATCACCAAGCGCTGCATCTATACACCGGCCAAGGGATTTCTCGAAGAGGCCGGCTGCGCCGAGTGCCGCAAGGAAATCGGCGAAGCGCTGTTCGAAAGCCTGGAAGAGTGGATGCCGGGGCGCACCGATAACTTCACGTGCCCTGAATGCGGGCATGAAGACGACATCAACGGGTTTCTGTTCTTGCAGGAGTGCGGCTTTTCCAACCTGGGCTTCATCTTCAACAACTGGCTCGAGGCCGGGTTCAAGCAGAGCTTTATCGACGAATTTGCCGATTGGCTGGATCAACCTGTGAGCTGGGTCAAGGTCGAACTCTGAACGCGGGCGCCTTTGCAGGAGCTGCCGAAGGCTGCGATCTTTTGATCTTGTTTTTGAAAATCAAAGTCAAAAGATCGCAGCCTTCGGCAGCTCCTACAGAGACGTCGTTTTTCCGTATGTCAGTAATGCCAATAATAGACAGAGTTTTACATTGAACCCGAGGGGGTGTCTGACTATAATGGCGCGCTTCCATTTTCCCGCTCGGGAGCCCCCGCGATGCTGCGTATCAGCCAAGAAGCTCTGACCTTCGACGACATTCTTTTAGTGCCCGGTTATTCCGAGGTTCTTCCTAACGAAGTCAGTCTCAAGACCCGCCTTACCCGTGGCATCGAGCTGAATATTCCACTGGTTTCTGCTGCCATGGACACCGTTACTGAAGCCCGTTTGGCAATTGCCATGGCTCAGGAAGGTGGCATCGGTATCATCCACAAGAACATGACCATCGAGCAGCAAGCTGCCGAAGTGCGTAAGGTCAAACGGTACGAGGCCGGCGTGGTCAAGGACCCGATCACCATCGAGGCTGACGCCACGGTTCGTGAACTGTTCGAACTCACCCGCCTGCACAACATCTCCGGCGTTCCGGTACTGCACGATGGCGACCTGGTCGGCATCGTCACTTCCCGTGACGTGCGTTTCGAAAACCGCATGGACGCCAGCGTCCGTGAAGTGATGACGCCTAAAGAGCGTCTGGTCACGGTCAAGGAAGGCGCCGACAAGAACGACGTCCGTGAGCTGTTGCACAAGCACCGTATCGAACGCGTGCTGATCGTCGACGACAAATTCGCCCTCAAAGGCATGATGACCGTCAACGACATCGAAAAAGCCAAGGCTTACCCACTGGCCAGCAAGGACGATCAAGGTCGTCTGCGCGTTGGCGCTGCAGTCGGTACCGGTAAAGACACTGGTGACCGCGTAGCTGCCCTGGTTCACGCTGGTGTTGACGTAGTAGTGGTCGACACTGCTCACGGTCACTCCAAAGGCGTGATCGACCGCGTTCGCTGGGTCAAGCAGAACTTCCCTGAAGTGCAGGTCATCGGCGGCAACATCGCCACCGGCGCTGCCGCCAAGGCCCTGGCCGAAGCCGGCGCTGACGCAGTCAAGGTCGGTATCGGCCCTGGCTCGATCTGCACCACCCGTATCGTCGCCGGTGTCGGCGTCCCGCAAATCAGCGCCATCGCCAACGTCGCCGCTGCCCTTGAAGGCACTGGCGTTCCGTTGATCGCCGACGGCGGCATCCGTTTCTCCGGTGACCTGTCCAAGGCCATCGTTGCCGGTGCTTCCTGCGTGATGATGGGCTCGATGTTTGCCGGTACTGAAGAAGCGCCGGGCGAGATCGAACTGTTCCAGGGCCGTTCGTACAAGGCTTACCGCGGCATGGGTTCGCTGGGCGCCATGTCCCAGGCTCAAGGTTCCTCCGACCGTTACTTCCAGGACTCCTCGGCAGGCGCCGAGAAACTGGTTCCGGAAGGCATCGAAGGGCGTGTTCCGTACAAGGGCACCCTGAGCGCCATCATCCATCAACTGATGGGTGGCCTGCGTTCTTCCATGGGCTACACCGGTAGCGCCGATATCGAAGAAATGCGCACCAAGCCTGAGTTCGTGCGGATCACCGGCGCTGGCATGGCCGAGTCCCACGTTCACGACGTGCAAATCACCAAAGAAGCGCCAAACTACCGCGTAGGTTGAGGCTTCCAGCAATAAGTTAAGTAACCGGGGCTGTTTTCAGCCCCGAGTTGTTTCTGATTCTCTTCACCGAACTGCATAGACGAGACTGACCACATGGCCCTCGACATTCACGCCCACCGCATCCTGATCCTCGACTTCGGTTCCCAGTACACCCAGCTGATTGCCCGCCGCGTGCGTGAAATCGGCGTGTACTGCGAACTGCATCCGTTCGACATGGACGACGAAGCGATTCGCGAATTCGCTCCAAAAGGCGTCATTCTCGCCGGCGGCCCCGAGTCCGTGCACGTAGCCGACAGCCCGCGCTGCCCGCAAGCGGTGTTTGACCTGGGCGTACCGGTCTTCGGTATCTGCTACGGCATGCAGACCATGGCTGAACAGCTGGGTGGCAAGGTCGAAGGTTCCGAGCTGCGTGAGTTCGGTTATGCCCGCGTTGACGTGGTCGGCAAGAGCCGTCTGCTCGATGGCATCGAAGACCATATCGACGCCGATGGCCTGTTCGGCCTCGACGTATGGATGAGCCACGGTGACAAGGTCACCAAGATGCCGGAAGACTTCCACATCCTGGCCAGCACCCCAAGCTGCCCGATTGCCGGCATGTTCAACGATGCTCGCGGCTACTACGGCGTGCAGTTCCACCCGGAAGTGACCCACACCAAGCAGGGCGGTCGCATCCTCTCGCGCTTCATCCTCGACATCTGCGGCTGCGAAGCCCTGTGGACACCTTCGAAGATTGCGGAAGACGCCATCGCCCAGGTCCGCGCCCAGGTTGGTACCGACAACGTATTGCTCGGCTTGTCCGGCGGCGTTGACTCCTCGGTGGTTGCCGCGCTGCTGCACAAGGCCATCGGCGACCAGCTGACCTGCGTGTTCGTCGACAACGGCCTGCTGCGCCTGCACGAAGGCGAGCAAGTGATGGCCATGTTCGCCGAGAACATGGGCGTCAAAGTGATTCGCGCCAACGCCGAGGACCAGTTCCTCGACAACCTGGCTGGCGAAAGCGACCCAGAGAAGAAGCGCAAGATCATTGGCCGTACCTTCATCGACGTTTTCGATGCCCAGTCCAACAAACTGGATAACATCAAGTACCTCGCCCAAGGCACCATCTACCCGGACGTGATCGAGTCGGCTGGCGCGAAAAGCGGCAAGGCGCACGTGATCAAGTCGCACCACAACGTGGGCGGCCTGCCGGAAGAAATGAACCTCAAGCTGGTTGAACCGCTGCGCGAGCTGTTCAAGGACGAAGTCCGTCGTCTGGGCCTGGAACTCGGCCTGCCGTACGACATGGTCTACCGTCACCCGTTCCCGGGCCCAGGCCTGGGTGTGCGGATCCTCGGTGAAGTGAAGAAGGAATACGCCGACCTGCTGCGTCGCGCCGACCACATCTTCATCGAAGAGCTGCGCAAGGCCGACTGGTACCACAAGGTCAGTCAGGCATTCGTGGTGTTCCAGCCGGTGAAATCGGTTGGCGTTGTCGGCGATGGCCGTCGTTACGCCTGGGTCGTTGCCCTGCGTGCCGTGGAAACCATCGACTTCATGACCGCGCGTTGGGCACACCTGCCTTACGAACTGCTGGAAACCGTCAGCGGCCGCATCATCAATGAAATCGAAGGCATCTCCCGCGTCACCTACGACGTGTCGAGCAAGCCGCCAGCGACCATTGAGTGGGAATGATCGTGATTGAGCCTGTGAACTCAGGCTCAAAACGATAGTGACAAAAGAAGCCCCCGATCGAGAGATCGGGGGCTTTTTGCGTTTCAGGGGTTGTGTACCTTGTAGAAACGGATGATGAGTTAAAGCGGCAAGCGGCCTTCGAGGTCCATGCCCATACGGCTCAGGGCCCAGGACAGTTCGACGATGTCGGCATAAGGCACCTGGTGCACTTCGGTCCATGAGGGGCGATTGATCAGATACTTGCCGTCAACTGTACGCTCGACCAGTGTTCGTGCAATTCGGCCATCCCTTCCGCGATGAATCAGCGTCCAACCGCCGTCCGACTTCTCGAAAGTGAACATGCCTTGGCGGAACAGCAGTCGCTCGAGCTCCTCCGGTGTCCTTTCGAGCAAGGGCAGTGGCGTCTGCAGACTCAGGTCGGCAAACAGGGTGTCGGAATCTCCCCTAATGGATTCGTGTTGCGAGCCAAAACCGCGTCCTATCTCAATCCCCCGATCCGTTTCGATCAGCAAGTTTTCTTCCGGTAGCACCTCTTCAATGCGCAAACCAATACCACCCTGCATTTCACTGATGCCAGGCATGCCGCGAAAGGTGTTCAAGTTTTCCTGATCCGTCAGCACCACCCATTTTCCAGCCCCGTTGAGCGATTCATTGGCCTGCATGATGGTGTGGGTGAGGTAGGTTTTTATGGCTTGTTCATGCATGTCGGGAAGTGGCGAGGCGGGGTAGCGGTAACTCGCCAGACAATCCGTTGCCTGTATTCGAATGCGGTTGTGTTGAGCGACCTTGACCACTTCAAGCGGCGTGAACCGTCCGGAAGGATCGCTTTGCAGCTGTCGTAGAGACTTCTCAAGGTCGTCGGACATTTCCCCGCTTCTGAAAAACTGATTGAGATCCAGTTGACTGAAATCGTTGAGCAGGCGATGGAAATAGAGCGTCTTGACCTCCTTTTGGGCCAGGATCGGCATGTTCTCGATAAGAAACCGCATGCTGGCAATGCGATCCTGGCTTTCGCCGATGACCAAGCCTGGTGCGGCGTTAAAAATCTCCGGAATCAGTTCTGCGGCGGTGGTCGATGGTGTCACGACAGGAAGCGCCGGGCGCGCGGGCAATGAACCAGTTAACCCACTACGGGAAAAGAACTGTCGGGCGTCCCGTGACAGGTTTGCGCGATGGGCTGCGACGTATTCGTCGTAAGTGGACATCCCGCGCAGATGTCCATCGGGCTGGCGCATGATTTTGATGTGAGTTTCTCTTATGCCCAGCGCCAGTTTTCTGAGACGGAGTCCGCCCGAAGCATCGTACCGAGTGGCGGGACGGCTCAGGGTGGCCAGCGGTGGATTTTGAACAGTGACCTGGGACGTTCCTGGCTGCGTGTTGCCGCCGCCCTTGAGTTCGGCTCGGGGGGCCAGCTCCCATTCGCCCTGAGCATTGAGGCGTACCGGTAGAGATCCTGAAAACGCGTTCGGTCGTTCAGGATCAATGATGGCCCAAGTGCCGCCGCCATTGACGTCGGCTTCGTAGCGCACGTAATAGGCCGTGTCATCCAGCATGATGGCAGTTGAAGGGTTGGCGTCGAGTTGATAGATGCCCTGGAATTTTCCGGAATCGGTGCCGGGTGTTTTGTCCTCCAGCAGTTCGTTGGCCTGCCAGTTGTCTGGAATGCCCGATCGCTGGATTTCAGGCAGCGACCGAGGAAGGTTTTCGATCAGCGATCCTGCTTCGTCAACCTCGCCAGCCACTTCCGGCCAGCCCATGGGCTTCATCCCCTTTGCAGTCAATGCCTCTTTGAGTTCATCGAGGTTGTCCACAGTCATGGATTCATAGGCTGGCCGAAGCGGGGTATCCAGGTTGAGCCTTCCACCGGGTGTCGATCTAACGGAGCTCTCTACAATTTCGTTATTGGCGTTGCGATAAACCACCAGCACGTTGCTTCTGAAGCGCTGAAAGGTGAACATTCCCGACTCCGGCAACAGCGCTCTCAGATCCTGCGGGGGCCGGTAGGCCCATGGGGTTTCCATCTGAACGCGCCAGTCGCCTTTGATCAGGTCATGGATGCTGTCGAAATCAGTTCCGTCTGACACGTCATAAACAGGGGAGTCCGGATAGTCTGCATATTCCACTGCTAGCCCGGGATCGGAGCCGATGGGTTGTGCCTGCCCCGGCACTACATCATCGATACGAAGGCTCAGGGCATCGGTCTGTTCGCTGATGCCCCGGTAGCCTCTGAACGTCGCCATGTTTTCCTGATTGACCAGGGCAATCCATTTGGCCGGCTCTTTCAGTTCTTCATTGAAGTGGATGACCTCGCTGGCAAAAAAACTCCTGGTCATCTGGTAATCCGATTCCCAGTTAAAAGCATCTTTATTGATGTTGTAGGTCGTCGACATGTCGATAGCTTGAACCCGAATGTGCTGGGCATTGGCGGCTTTCACCAGCGCGAGCAAATTGAATTTGCCATCGGGATCGTTGCCGGCCTTGATGTCGAGTTTCCTCAAGTAGTTTTCCAGTTCTTCCGGCATTTCGCCGGTTCGCGCGAAGGCATCCAGTTCAAGTTGGTTGGCGTTCGCCAGCAGCTCCTGCAAGTACAGGGTTTTCACCCCGCGCTGGGCCAGCGCGGGCATGTTATCGATCAGGAACTGTTTGCTGCCGATGCTGCCTTGACTCTCACCGACGACTAACCCCGGCTTTCCCGTGAATGCAGCATCGAGCAGATTGGTGGACGTTTCGAACAGTTGTGCTGTAGGTATCGGTAGACGAGGACTGGGTGGATTAAGCTCGTAATACACCTTTGCGTCACTGACCAGGTTGCTGCGAGGTTCTTCCTGCGCCAGGTCAAACTCGCTCAAGGAGCCTGTGAGTTCGTCCATAGGGGACATGAATACACTACGGGCGCCGACTGTATCTACATCGGACATGAGCACACTGCGCACGTCTATTGAGCCGATTGTCCATACCCTTCTGAACAGGCCGCGAACGTCTGCCCCACCGAGTGCCCAGGCTCTCATCTCGGGGTCTTCGAGGCCGGGCACATGAATGCTCGGCGTTCGTGCCCATTCTTCGACAACGGGTTCAGCTGATACGCCAGCGGTCGCAATGGGCGGTACGTTCATGCCGCCCCTCAGCCCCAGTCGCGGGATGATTTGCCACTTGCCTTCGGCGTCCAGGCGCACGGGAATCGTGCCCGAGAATGCATCGGGCTTGGCCGGGTCGACAATGGCCCAGCTACCACGGCCGTTTATGTTGGTTTCATAGCGCACGTAATAAGCATTGTCGTTGAGCTTGATAGCGCTCGAAGGGTTGGACGCGAGGCGATAAGTCCCTTGAAATTTGCCCGGTTCACGAACCAGCGCATTGTCATCGAGTGACACATCGATCTTGAAAGTCTCTGGCACCTTCACAGCAGGCTCGGTCTCGCCCGCTGCTTCAATGGTGACCTCGGTCGGCGTCGGTCCCGGGCTTTTGACGGGTAGTGTCGATTCCTTCAGATCGGCCATTTCTTTCGCTTCGGCAGCGTCGATTTCCGGGCCGACTTCCTCAAGCGAGCCCGGACCTTTGAGGACTAAAAGGTTAAACAGCAAATCTATGCTGCTGAGCACCGCGCCAAGGACGCCGGCCTTGCGTTCCTCGGTGGTTTTTCCATTGACCGCCTGATCGATGTTCAAGCCCAGGCTGACGATGCTGGCGCCGACCACTGGCAGTGCAATCGGCCAGCCGACGACCGCCATCGGACCGAGCACTCTCACCCCCGCGCTGAGGTAGCCGATCCAGAGTTTTTTGCGTAGATCGCCATTGGATGTCAGCGAGAGTTCGGCTTCGGCGAACATCGCAGCTTTGGTCGAGTCGCCCAACCAGCTAAACGCATCGCCGGTGACAGCCTGGTTCTTTTGATTGATCAGGTGATGGTCGTACTTGCCCCAGGTGCTGACCAGCCGGTTCATGATATCGGTGATGTTCTCGGCGACGGTCTGGCGATCGGCCAGGGAAAAATGCGTCATGAACGCCTGGCGCGCATCTTCCGTGTTCATCCGCTGCAACATCCAGTAGTGCATGTCTATCGCGGTTTCCAGCACCTGAAAGGCGTCGGTTTCACCGGGCAGGTAAACAATCTGCCGGCCCTTGGGCGCGACAAAACGAAGAATGTTGTTGGCCATGTAGCCATCGACATCCAGGGTTCGAACGCTGTCAGCGCAGGGGTGTTGTGATTGCAGCAACTGCAGGCTGACAGGCCAGGTAATCGGGCCAATGACCGCATTGGTGACGAACTGGAAGTCCTTTTCACTCAACTGGCGTTTATCACGCGCCTGCAGGGCTTTGATAAGAAAATTGCACTTGGCCAGGGTACGGAAGTCGGTGCCGGAATCGTTCCAGAACGCGGTTAGCTTATCGGTATAGCGCGTGCTGAAATCAATGCTCCAGAAGTCCTTCAAAACCTCATTGCCATGCAGGCGCACTTCGTTGGTTTCATTGAAATCGCCAGTTTTCGGGCCGACGGTATAGAAGCCCGCATAGACATCCAGCAAGTCGGCGTTGTCCTGGTCAGCGACGCGGAAGCGATGGATCACCAGCTGCGTCAGGGTCATGGAACTGGTGGGCGTTGCCTTGACGTGTTCCCAACCGGTGAAGGCTTTCGAGCTGCTTTGGGACGCGTCGAATCGGTGGAAGTACACCTGATCCGGATCGAGGTCGACGATGTCATATTTTTTCAGCAGGTCACTGGCAACTTCGTGCGCCGTGTCTTGCAGGCTGGGGCACGTCTGGATGACGCTGGTGGCGATTGCCTTGAGCGCTGCCTTGTCGGCAGCATTGGGCAGTGGGCGGGTTTCGATCGGGTTCATGCTCTCTATCCTTGAGAAATGGGCATCGAGGATGACCCGTTCGCTCAAGGAATGTGCACTACATAGTTATGGCCATTGTCGATTCAGTACCGTGTAGTGTCAGCGCCGGGCCACATCCGAAAAATAGAATTTATCGAGGGTGTGCCGCGACTCGGTGTACTCGAACTGTCGACCGTCCTGCAGGAAGGTCTGGTTGCTGACCACGATCACATGACTCTGGCCGTCGAGGTCCAGGAGCAGTTGGTCGTCCTTGCTGCGGGGCACTGCTTCGATGGTGCGCTGGGCGTAGGCGATTTGCAGTTGCAGGGTCTGCTCGATGAAGGCGTAGATCGATTGTTCGGCGATATCGCGGGACAGGCCGGGAATCACGTCGCTGACGAAATGGTTGATGTCGAGGATCACCCGTTTGCCGTCGATCCGCCGCACTCGCTTGATTCGTGTGATCAGGCTGCCTTCTTTGGCCTTGATGTGTTCAAGCAACGGGCCTTCGAGAGGTATTTGTGCGAACTCGACCACTTCGGTGCTGACGTCATTGCCCAGTCGTGGGTAGGTTTCCTGGAAGCTGACGATGCCGCCGAGCTGAAACTCGATCGGGTTGGTCGACAGCACGAAGGTGCCTTTGCCGTGGACTTTCTGGGCGAAACCGCGCTCCTGCAATTGCTCGATGGCCTTGCGCACGGTGCCGCGGCTGGCCTGATAGCTGTCCATCAGTTCGGTTTCGGAAGGCAGTCGTGCGCCGCGTTCCAGACGTTCGGTCGTGATGCTGGCAAGCAGATCGCTGTAGATCTGGTTGTATTTACTCATGGGGATGGCTCTGTGCCGCGCTGTGCTCAAGGTTTTGAACCTTAAGGGCAGGGTAGGGGTTTGTCCATGCGGCTTTGGGTTTCTTTGACTTCGGAGGTAGGAAATATCGCCGCCTGTCGGGTTCGGGAGAAACAAAACCAAACTCGTCTGTACGAGTTGTTGCAATAACTCGTACAGACGAGTACTTTTCGCTTCGGCGTGCTGCCAATAACAAAAAACTACAGTGGAAGAACAAGCATGAGCCACGACTACCCGAATATCGCCTCTGAGCTGCTACACAGCCTCGGTGGCAGCGACAACCTCGAGCAGGCCGCGCATTGCGTCACACGGCTGCGCCTGGCCCTCAAGGACCCGAAACTGGTCAACAGCGCCACGCTGAACCAGATCGATCTGGTCAAAGGTTCGTTCTTTACCGGTGGCTTGTTCCAGGTGGTGATCGGCCCCGGCGAGGTGGAAAAGGTCTACGCCGAACTGCGCCGGCAAACCGGTCTCGCCGCCTCGACCATCGCCGACGTCAAACAGAAAAGCGCCGACAAGATCCACCCGATGCAGCGATTGGTGCGGGTGTTTTCCGACGTGTTCATGCCGATCCTCCCGGCACTGATCATTGCCGGCCTGTTGATGGGCATCAACAACCTGATCGGCGCCAAGGGCATGTTCATCGAGGGCAAGACCCTGCTGGACGCCTACCCCAAGCTTGACGGGCTCTGGAGCCTGATCAACCTGATGGCCAACACCTCGTTCGTGTTTCTCCCGGCACTAGTGGGCTGGTCGGCGGCCAAGCGCTTTGGCGGCAGTGAAATCCTCGGCATTGTGCTTGGCCTGATGCTGGTTCACCCGGATCTGCTTAATGCCTGGAACTACGGCAAAGCGGTGGCGGGGCTGGAGGGGCAGAGCCTGCCGTACTTCGACATCCTTGGTATTTTTCAGATCGAGAAGGTCGGGTACCAGGGGCAAATCCTGCCGATCCTGCTGGCAGCCTACGTGATGAGCGTCATCGAAAAGTGGCTGCGGGCGCGGGTGCCTAACGCGGTGCAATTGCTGGTGGTGCCGATCACTACAATCGTCGTCACCGGTGTGCTGGCGCTGGCAGTGATTGGCCCGGTGACCCGCCATCTGGGGATCCTCATCACCGAAGGCGTGGTCACCCTGTTCGACCTGGCGCCCATGGTCGGTGGCGCGATTTTCGGCCTGCTCTACGCACCGCTGGTGATCACCGGCATGCACCACATGTTTCTCGCGGTCGACCTGCAACTGATCTCCACCCAGGGCGGCACTTTCATCTGGCCGATGATTGTCATGTCCAACCTCGCCCAAGGCAGCGCGGCCCTGGCGGTGTTCTACACGACCCGCAGTGTGCGGGACAAAAGCATGGCCTCGACCTCGGCGATTTCTGCCTACTTCGGCATCACCGAACCGGCCATGTTCGGGGTCAATCTGCGCTACAAGTTTCCGTTCTATGCGGCTCTGATCGGCTCCGCGCTGGGCTGCATCTTCCTGTCGCTGAACAAGGTCCAGGCCTCGGCAATCGGCGTCGGCGGCTTGCCCGGTTTCATCTCGATCATTCCGCAGTTCATTCCGATGTTCGTGGTCGGGATGGTGATTGCCATGGTCGTGCCGTTTGTTCTGACCTGCGGGTTGAGCATGAGGATTGTTCGGCCCGGGTATCGGGTCGCTTGATAGATCGCATTCGCCCGTAGGAGCTGCCGAAGGCTGCGATCTTTTGATCTTCGGCGGTGTTGCTGAAAGACCAGGATCAAAAGATCGCAGCCTTCGGCAGCTCCTACGGGGCCAGTACATATTTAAGAGGGAATCCCGCCATGCAAGACTGGCAACGTTCGGTGATCTACCAGATCTACCCGAAGAGTTTTCACAGCCACGCCGGCAACCCCACGGGGGATTTGCTCGGCGTCGTGGCCAAGCTCGACTACCTGCACTGGCTGGGTGTCGATTGCCTGTGGATCACGCCGTTCCTGCGTTCGCCCCAGCGCGACAACGGTTACGACATCAGCGATTACTACGCCATTGATCCAAGCTACGGGACCATGGCCGACTGCGAGTTGCTGATCGCCGAAGCCGACAAGCGCGGGATCAAATTGATGCTCGACATCGTGGTCAATCACACCTCGATCGAACACACCTGGTTTCAGCAGGCCCGTAGTAGCCTCGATAACCCTTACCGCGATTTCTACATCTGGCGCGACCAGCCGAACAACTGGGAATCCAAGTTCGGCGGTTCGGCCTGGGAGTACGAGGCCCAGACTGGTCAGTACTACCTGCACTTGTTCGACCACACGCAGGCCGACCTGAACTGGGACAACCCCCAGGTGCGTGCCGAAGTCTTCAAGATGATGCGTTTCTGGCGCGACAAGGGTGTGGGCGGTTTCCGACTGGACGTGATCAACCTGATCTCCAAACCGGCGGACTTCCCCGAAGACAACAGCGACGGTCGTCGCTTCTACACCGATGGCCCGAACGTCCACGAATACCTGCAGCAGATGCACCGTGAAGTGTTCGAAGGCCATGATCTGATCAACGTCGGCGAGATGTCGTCCACCAGCCTGGAACACTGCATTCGCTACTCGCGGCTGGAGTCGAAAGAGCTGTCGATGACCTTCAACTTTCATCACTTGAAGGTGGATTACCCGAACCTGCAAAAGTGGGTTCGCGCCGATTTCGATTTCCTCGCACTCAAGCGCATCCTCTCCGATTGGCAGACCGGGATGCAGGCTGGTGGCGGCTGGAACGCGTTGTTCTGGTGTAACCACGATCAGCCGCGTGTGGTCTCGCGTTTTGGTCACGATGGTGAGCATCGGGTGGTGTCGGCGAAGATGCTCGGCACGGCGCTGCATTTCCTGCAGGGCACGCCGTTCGTGTACCAGGGTGAAGAACTGGGCATGACCAATCCGGGGTTCGATCACATCGATCAATACCGCGATGTCGAAACCCTGAACATCTTCCGGCTCAAGCGCGAAGCCGGTAGCAGCGACGCCGACAACATGGCGGCGATCATGCAGAAGTCCCGGGACAACGGTCGTACGCCCATGCACTGGAACGCCGAGCCTAACGCCGGTTTCAGCGCTGCCGAACCATGGATCGGTGTGCCGGCCAACGCGGCGCAGATCAACGTCGCTCACCAACTCGACGATCCGGATTCCGTGCTGCATCACTACCGTCAGCTGATTGCCCTGCGCCGCCGTGAAACGCTGATGTCCGACGGCGTGTATCGGCAGTTATTGCCTGAGCACACGAAAATCTGGGCGTATGTGCGTGAAGGCCATGGCGAGCGTTTGCTGGTGCTGAACAACTTCTATGGCGCGCCGTGCGAAGTCGAACTGCCAGATGACGTGATCAGCGAAGCGATGGCTCAACGTCTGGTCATCAGCAACTACCCGGACTGTGCGCTGCGCAATCAGCAGGTGTTTTTACGGCCGTTTGAGTCGTTCGTGCTGCACCTGACTAACCACTAGCCCTTAACCAATAAAAGCACCGTTTTAAAAAACACGCAGAACGCTGCGCGGGGGAGTTTTGCGCGCCGTTTTTTGCTGCATCACACAATAAAAATAATGAGGTGGTTCTTGAAAACAACAATAAATCGCAGCCTTGTAGCGGCGGGCGTGTGCCTGGCATTACCACTGTCGGCCCAGGCGCTGGAATTCGCCGGTTACTTGCGCAGCGGCGTCGGAACCTCGGTTAACAGCGGTAAAC
Organism: Pseudomonas sp. BF-R-26; assembly: GCF_019947395.1. NCBI lineage: Bacteria > Pseudomonadati > Pseudomonadota > Gammaproteobacteria > Pseudomonadales > Pseudomonadaceae > Pseudomonas > Pseudomonas sp. BF-R-26. The sequence goes on from NZ_JAGYGK010000011.1 coordinate 255,908, forward strand.
AGCAGTGTTTCCAACTGCCGGGAGCGCAGACCAAATACCGCTTGGGTAACGAATGCGAGCAATACGCCGAACTTGAATTGCGCCAGGATCTGTACACCCTGGACGATGGTTCGGTGCTCAGCGTCGACGGCATGGCATCGCTGTATAACCAGTACGACAAGGACCTGACGTTCAACGGTGACAACGGCTCGGTGCGCCTGCCGCAGCTGTATGCGCAATGGTCGAACATGCCCAGCCTCAACGGCGGCTCGCTGTGGGCCGGTCGGCGTTACTACAAACGGAACGATATCCACATTTCCGACTTCTACTACTGGAACCAGAGCGCCACCGGCGGCGGTATCGAAGATGTGCTGATCGGCGATCTGAAGTACAGCTACGCCTTCTCGCGCAAAGACAATCTGTACCAGAAGGACTACATCAACCGTCACGATTTCAACGTCGCCGGTTTCAATACCAACCCCGGCGGCGAACTGGAATTCGGCCTGAGCTACATCGACAAACCCGACAGCCGCGACGCTCATCGCGGTTGGGCAATTACCACCCAGCATGTGCAGAAAGGCTTTCTGGGCGGCAAGAATAAACTGGCCTTTCAGTACGGCGAAGGTCCGGGCACCGGGTTGGGCTATACCGGTAACGTGACGCTGGATGACAGCAGCAAAAGCTACCGGGTGGTGGAGTTCTTCGACTGGCAAGTGACGCCGCGTTTCGGCGGGCAAGTCGAAGCGGTCTACCAGAAAGACATTCGCCCGGACGGCGCCGACCAGAACTGGATTTCCCTCGGGATTCGTCCGGCGTATGCGATCACCGAGCAGTTCAAGCTGGTGACCGAACTGGGCCACGATCAGGTTGAAGCCACGGGCGGGACGCGCAAGCTGAGCAAGTTCACCTTCGCCCCGACCTGGTCGCCCAAGGGGCCGGAATTCTGGGCGCGCCCCGAGGTGCGTCTGTATTACACCTATGCCAGCTGGAACGAGGCGGCCAAACGGGCGGCCAATGAACTGGCGGCGGGTTCGGCGTTGTCCGACACCGGCGCCTTCGGCACGGCGCGACACGGTTCGAACGTCGGATTGCAGGTCGAGTATTGGTGGAAATAAGCGATGCTGTCGGAGCCTCGCGCTCCATCAGCACTTCAAAGAACAAAACAGCAGGTGACGTCATGGCCACACCCCAACAATTGCAACTGCTGGCACCTTTGTCCGGCGTGCTGATGCCGCTGGACCAGGTGCCCGATCAGGTGTTTTCCAGTCGCGTGATCGGCGACGGTCTGTGCATCGATCCAACTTCGCAAACCTTGTGCGCACCGCTGGCCGGGGTGATCAGTAATGTGCAGGTCAGTGGGCATGCCGTCAGCATCACCGACGACAATGGCGTGCAGGTGCTGATGCACATCGGCCTCGATACCGTGAACCTGGCCGGCAAGGGTTTCACCCGGTTGGTGGAGGAAGGTCAGCGGGTAGTAGTGGGGCAGGCGCTGATCGAGTTCGATGCCGATTACATTGCCTTGAACGCCCGCAGTTTGTTGACCTTGATGCTGGTGGTCAGTGGCGAGCCGTTCACCTGGCTGACGCCCGAAACGGGTGTGGTGGAAGGCGGTCAGCCGCTGCTGAGTTTGAATCCGTCCGAAGTGGCGGTCGATGAGCCGATGCCGGAAGAGGACGAGGCGCTATTCTCCAGACCAGTGACGTTGCCCAATGCCAACGGCTTGCACGCGCGCCCTGCGGCAGTGTTTGCCCAAGCGGCGAAAGGCTTTTCTGCGAGCATTTGCCTGCATAAACAGCAGGACAGCGCGAACGCCAAATCCCTGGTGGCGATCATGGCGTTGCAGACCGCCCATGGTGATGTCCTGCAGGTCAGCGCGGCGGGCGCGGATGCCGAAGTGGCGATCAAGACGCTGGCCGAGTTGCTGGCCGTCGGTTGCGGGGAAGCCGTGACGGTGATGGCAGAAGTTGAGACGGTTGTGGCCGAGACCTCATCGCTGAAGGTGCTGCGCGGCGTCTGTGCATCGCCGGGGTCGGCGTTTGGCCAAGTGGTGCAGATTGCCGAGCAGACCCTCGAGGTGAGCGAGTCAGGCGCCAGTCCTCAGGTTGAGCGTGAGCACCTGTCCCGGGCGTTGGCAGCGGCGGTTCTGGCCTTGCAGCAGTTGCGAGACAAGGCCACGGGTGACGCCCAGGCAGACATCTTCAAGGCTCATCAGGAACTGCTCGAAGACCCAGGCCTGCTGGATCAGGCCCTGGCACTGATCGATGCCGGCAAAAGTGCCGGTTTCGCCTGGCGTGCGGCCACCGAGTCGACGGCAGCCTTGTTCAAAAGCCTGGGCAATGCCTTGCTGGCTGAACGCGCCGCAGACCTGGCCGACGTCGGTCAACGGGTGCTCAAGCTGATTCTCGGCGTCGAGGATCGTGCAATGGAGCTGCCGGACGGGGCGATTCTGATTGCCGAGCAACTGACGCCCTCCCAAACGGCTGGCCTGGACACGCATAAGGTGCTGGGGTTCGCGACGGTCGGCGGTGGCGCCACCAGCCACGTGGCAATTCTCGCGCGGGCCTTCGGTTTGCCGGCGATCTGCGGGTTACCGGTTCAGGTGCTGGCACTGGCCAACGGCACTCGGGTTTTGCTCGATGCCGACAAGGGCGAACTGCAGCTGGATCCCGAGCTGGCCGCCATTGAGCAGTTGCAAGCCAATCGTCAGCGACAAAAGAAGCGCCAGCATTACGAGCTGGAAAATGCAGGACAGGCCGCCTCTACCCGCGATGGGCATCACTTTGAAATCACCGCCAATATCGCTTCGCTGGCCGAAGCCGAACAGGCCATGGCGCTGGGCGGCGAGGGCGTTGGTTTGTTGCGTTCGGAGTTTCTTTATCTGGATCGCAATCACGCGCCAAGCCATGACGAGCAGGCGTCCACCTACAGCGCCATCGCCCGAGCCTTGGGCCCGGCGCGCAATCTGGTGGTGCGAACCCTGGACGTCGGCGGTGACAAACCGTTGGCCTATGTGCCGATGGAGCGTGAAACCAACCCATTCCTGGGCATGCGCGGAATTCGTTTGTGCCTGGAACGTCCGCAGCTGTTGCGCGATCAGTTCAAGGCAATTTTGAGCAGCGCCGGGCTGGCGCGCCTGCACATCATGCTGCCGATGGTCACGCAGTTGTCGGAGTTGCGGCTGGCTCGTCAGCTGCTTGAAGAAGAGGCGCTGGCATTAGGGCTCACCGAACTGCCGAAACTGGGGATCATGATCGAAGTGCCGGCGGCGGCACTGATGGCTGATCTGTTTGCGCCCGAGGTGGATTTCTTCTCCATAGGCACCAACGACCTGACCCAGTACACCTTGGCCATGGACCGCGATCACCCACGGCTGGCCAGTCAAGCCGACAGTTTTCATCCCTCGGTGCTGCGCCTGATCGCCAACACTGTGAAAGCCGCTCATGCCCATGGCAAATGGGTTGGCGTGTGCGGCGCCATGGCTTCGGAAAAACTGGCGGTGCCGCTGTTGCTGGGGCTTGGGGTAGATGAACTGTCGGTGAGCGTGCCGTTGATTCCGGCGATCAAAGCGGCAGTTCGCGAAGTGGATCTGCTGGACTGCCAGGCCATCGCCCTGCAGGTGCTGGGGCTGGAAAGTGCCGAGCAAGTACGCGAGGCATTGCGGCGGCACCATGAGGCGACGGTCGATACTTCATTGATTCTGGAGAACTGAGCATGTTCGAGAAAATGCAGCGGGCGTTCTGGAAAGCGTTGACGCCGGACCTGGTAGTGGATGAGCCGAAAGTGGTGGCTCAACCTGTTATCGGTTTGGCCGCGAATGTCGTGGCCGCGCTTGGCGGTGTGGATAACCTCAAGTCGCAACAGCCGGTGGCACTGACCCGGGTGCGGGTGGAGTTGCGGGATATGACGCGAATGGATCGGCAGGCGTTGACGGTGGCAGGGGTGCCGGGAGTGATGATGCTGGAGGATGGAGTGGTTCATCTGATCACCGGCCTTCAGCCATAACCGGACCTTTGTGGTGAGGGGGCTTGCCTGTGGCGAGGGAGCTTGCTCCCGCTGGGCTGCTGAGCGGATCGTTCCCACGCTCCGCGTGGGAATGCCTCAAGGGACGCTCCGCGTTCCAGCCACACCGCCGCTGTCGAGCCAGACACCGATGTGACGCAGAGCGTCACGGGCTGCATTCCCACGCAGAGCGTGGGAACGATCATTCAGCAACGTTAGTCCGAAGGTCGAGCCCGCAACCGCCGCCCCATCACATCCAGCACATCGCACCCATCCCGTAACGGAATGGAGTGGGAATGATGGGATGCCCGGCACTGCCCGGCACTGACTAGAGTGCAGCGCTAGATTCGGAGGAGCGCAGGAAGGGGTTTAGCCAATGCCAGTCAGTTATGCTGACTGGCATTTTTTTGGGTGGAAAGCTCCGAAGCACGAGCTGTCGTTTTCAATGAGCGGCAAAGGCTGGCGTAGGTATTAGAGAAACTGCGATCGAATCAAATCCGTATCGAACGGCGTTGTCCCTTGATCAGGCGCAAACACCGCCTGTGCTTGCTGGGGCGAAGCCACTCGTTCCCCCCGTGCTCGTACATGTAAATCGAACAGAGTTTCCAAATCTGGCCGTGGTGTATGCACCAAAGCCCGCAGCATCAACGATATCCCACTGAGGTTGTTCTGGACGTTGTTCCACCGCGGAGATGAAGTGAGCCCCAGATCGGCCCAAATCATGCGTCGTTCCTGCAAGTCCATAACGAATGGCAGACAGATCCCTGTGTCGGATGCGATATCGATACGGTCGAACACGGATCGCGGCTCGAATACCTCACCCGACGCCGCGTCGGTGCGGGCCATCCAGCCAGCGAAGCATTCTGGGAGATCGCAGTACGGCTGCTCGGTGAATGAGTTGATAGACGTGACGACATAGCGGATACCTTTCTCGACGAGGACATCAAGGTCGAGGTCGATGAACTCCGAAGCCCCGTGGGGCGCGTCGATGATGTCGCCGCTGTGGCAGCCACCGAAACCCTTCAGATTGTAGTACGCGACCGTTTGTGTGAACACGAAGTTGGCGTCGAAAAATGCGGCGGACAAGTCGATGTCCGTGCGTTCACGACCGTTCTTCCACCACAGGAACAGGCGAATGAAACGTGTGTCCGGCATAGGCAACCGACTGCCCCGCACCAGCGTACGTAGCGACTTCGATGAGGCGCGCTGCGCCAGCGGTACCCTGTATTCGCGTAATGCTGGATCGATGAAACAGCGGCCTAGTGGCGGCAGCGACGCAAAACGCATTACGAGGGCGTCCTCGCAGATTCGGGCTGCACGAGCCAACACGTCGGGTGTGAGAGGTTCGCGTCGATCCTTGATGCCATAGACTTTGGCAAATGCACCTTTCGGTGTGAATGCCCGCAGGGGCAGGGGGCGCGGTGCACGTACCTGGGCCAGCAACTGCAGCAGGACAGGCGAGGACACTTGTGTTGCAACAGCCTCGAACGCATCGAGAACCGACTCTGGTTCCGTCGCGCGCCGCAGGGTCGCGTCCAGCCGTCGTGCGAACTCACCAGGACGGCTCTGTAGTACGGGCGTAAGCTTGGCGATGTCACGCTGGGCAAGCAATGTTTCGACACGTGAACCAAATGAGGCTGGCGGTTCGTTGCGACGCGCTGCCGTGATGGCGGCTAGCGCTCGTGGGTACTTATCGGCGTAGTCGCCCGGATGCAGTACTTCAGCCAGGCGTTTCCAGCGCTCAGCATGTCGCATCACGTCTTCTGCAGCGTTGGGTATGTGGTCGAGTAGGCGCAACAGCAGACGGCGCATCGAGCGCTTCATCGCTGTGAAACGTGTCGAAGCTGTCGTCAGTGACACGTCTCCTCCATTCAGCGCGACCGCGAGTCGTAGCACGTCAGTCGCCGTTTCGACGTTTCGCTCAAGGAATGCGTCCACCCCTGCATCGCTGGCGACATGCAGGATAAGTGCGCCGCCAAGCTGTGCACGGATCTCCCGGAACGGGACGGCCTCAGGCAGCAGACGGAACACATCGCTTTTGTACTCTCGGACAAACCAGACGACATCGGCAGTTTCCTCTTCGGAGAGCGAGGTGCGCGATGAAACCAGCGGCTCGAGCAGTGACTCGAACTCAGAGACGCTTCCCGGTTCGATAACGCGGGATATGAAGTTGCCTTCAAGCATCGCAGGTCGAGAGTGTTCAGTCGGTGGTAAACGCCAAAGCGTGAGGTAGTGCATGACGGCGTTAAGGTACAATTCCGCCTCTGATGCCGTCAGTACTTGCTCCGGAAAGTCAGGATAAAACGGCCGGTGGTGCACATGAGCGCCAGTCTCCCGCCGAAGCACTCCGACAATGTCGCGCAGCCAGTGCTTGAGTTCTGTCGCTGACAACATGCCGATTCGCTCGATCAGAGGCTCTGATAGTACGCATCGGAACGCCGCGACTTCCCGGACAGCCGACGCGACCTGAGCGCGCGTGGCACCGCCAGTGCCCATCGGGACGTGAACTTTGGTACGACGACGCAGGAACAGCTCCTGATTCATGCTTGATTTTCTCCCTTGGCCGCCGTCGTGGACGAGCTGCAGCATCGTGTCTACAGCCGATGTAAAAACGCCTGCAAGAAGCAGGCGCGGTGTGGAGAGCGGAACCCCTAGGTCATCAGAGGTTTAGAAGGAAGGTGTTCCATAGCCACGAAGGCATTCTACGGTAGGTTTTCCCTGTTTGTCCGGTTGCTGCGCATCCCAACGGTAACAAGCTGCTTCACCGGAAGAATAGGGGGCTGATGAGCGACAAGTCGCTGGTCCACCGACCAGACGAGTGGCGGCATGATTGGGCAAGTGTGCCCTGCGGTCGGCGAAGTGCCGGCGTTGTTTATTGTCGCGGCGGTATTGGCGTTTTTTACGCCGTGCGGTGAAAGCGCGCACTGACTGCTCGACCAGTCCTCTTTTTCGAACACACGGTGGACAATCCCCACACGTTTTTTCATTCAGGATTTCTTACTGTTTCTCATCCGCAGGTGTATCGTATTCGCCTTTTGCAGGCCTCGCGCCTGTGGCTGATACGTGAGGTAGTTGAGTTCATGTCCTTTACCCGTCGCCAAATCCTCGGTGGCCTGGCCGGTCTTGTTGTCGTTGGTGTCGGAGCCGGTGGCGCGTCGCGTTACTGGTTGGGCAAAATGGCCGACGCTGATGCCGGCCACGACTATGAGTTGATCGCCGCACCGTTGGACGTTGAACTGGTGGCCGGGCACAAGACGCCTGCCTGGGCGTTCGGCCCGTCGGCGCCGGGCACTGAGTTGCGCGTGCGTCAGGGGGAATGGCTGCGGGTGCGCTTCATCAATCACCTGCCAGTGGCGACCACCATTCACTGGCACGGCATCCGCCTGCCGCTGGAAATGGACGGCGTGCCGTACGTCTCGCAATTGCCGGTGCTGCCGGGCGAGTACTTCGACTATAAATTCCGCGTGCCTGACGCCGGCAGCTACTGGTATCACCCACACGTGAACAGCAGCGAAGAGCTCGGTCGCGGGCTTGTCGGCCCGTTGATTATCGAAGAGCGCGAGCCCACCGGTTTCAAATACGAAAAGACCTTGAGCCTCAAGAGCTGGCACGTCGATGAAGAGGGCGCTTTCGTAGCGTTCAGCATTCCTCGTGAAGCGGCCCGTGGCGGCACGGCGGGGGGCTTGTCGACCATCAACGGCGTCTCACAAGCAGTGATCGACTTGCCCGCCGGGCAGATCACTCGCGTACGGTTGCTCAACCTCGACAACACGCTGACGTACCGCCTCAATATCCCCGGCGTCGAAGCGCAGATCTACGCGCTGGACGGTAATCCGATTGAACCGCGCCCACTGGGCAAGGAATACTGGCTGGGTCCTGGCATGCGCATTTGCCTGGCGATCAAGGCACCGCCGGCTGGCGAAGAGTTATCCCTGCGCAATGGCCCGGTACGTCTGGGCACCTTCCGTTCAGTGGCGAACACCGATGCGCCAACCGAGTGGCCGCTAGCGCTGCCCGCCAACCCGGTGGCCGAGCCGGACCTGGCCAATGCCCAGAAACTCAACTTCAATTTTGAATGGGTAGGCTCGGTGTCGGTCAATGTCGAAAACGGCAAGCCGCCAAGCCTGTGGCAGATCAACGGCAAGGCCTGGGACATCACCGACAAGACCTGCGCCGATCGACCGATTGCCAAGCTCGAAAAGGGCAAAAGCTATATTTTCGAATTGAAGAACATGACTCAGTATCAACACCCGATCCACCTGCATGGCATGAGCTTCAAGGTCATTGCCTCGAACCGGCACAAGGTCATCCCGTACTTCACCGACACGTACCTGTTGGGCAAGAACGAGCGTGCGCAAGTGGCGCTGGTGGCGGATAACCCTGGGGTCTGGATGTTCCACTGCCATGTGATCGACCACATGGAAACCGGCCTGATGGCCGCCATCGAGGTAGCGTGATGCGTCAGATTCGCCCCGCAGCGATTATCGACCGCAGCCGTGATCGCGATTTCATGCGCGAAGCCCTGGCCCTGGCCGCTCAAGGCGCGGCGCTGGGTGAAGTGCCGGTGGGCGCGGTGCTGGTGCAGGACGGTGAAATCATCGGGCGCGGTTTCAATTGCCCGATCAGCGGCAACGACCCCAGCGCCCACGCCGAGATGGTCGCGATTCGCGCCGCCGCCCAGGCCGCCAGCAACTATCGCCTGCCGGGCAGCACGCTCTACGTGACCCTGGAGCCGTGCAGCATGTGTGCCGGGCTGATCGTGCATTCGCGGATTGCGCGGGTGGTGTATGGCGCGCTGGAGCCCAAGGCCGGGATTGTGCAGAGCCAGGGGCAGTTCTTTACCCAGGGCTTTTTGAATCATCGGGTGTTGTACGAGGGCGGGGTGTTGGCGGAGGAATGCAGCGCGGTGTTGACTGAGTTCTTCAAGGCGCGCCGAGCAAAACCTTCAGAGTAAACACCGATACCTGTGGGAGCGGGCTTGCCCGCGATAGCGGTGGTTCAGTCGACATCAATGTTTGATTTGCCGACGCCATCGCGGGCAAGCCCGCTCCCACAGATTTATCTGGTGTCTGGGAGAGGCTACTTGCGGGCGACGATGACGGCACGCATCGGCGCCGGCAGCCCTTCGATCGTTTTGCTGTGATCTTCCGGGTCAAGGAAGTCGCTTAACGACTGATACTTCATCCACTCCGTCCCGCGCTGCTCCTCGACCGTGGTCACGCTCACATCCACGCAACGCACATTGCTGAACCCGGCGCGGCGCAGCCACAGTTCCAGCGCGGGCACTGATGGCAGGAACCACACGTTACGCATCTGCGCGTAACGGTCTTCGGGCACCAACACCTGCTGCTGATCGCCTTCGATCACCAGCGTCTCGAGCACCAGTTCACCGCCCTTGACCAGGCAATCTTTCAGCGCCAGCAAATGCTCGATCGGTGAGCGGCGGTGATAGAACACGCCCATGGAAAACACCGTGTCGAAGCCTTCCAGATTGGGAGGAAGATCCTCAAAGGGAAACGGCAAGTGCCAGGCATTGGGCTCGGACAGGTAACGTTGCACCGCCTGGAACTGGCAGAAGAACAGCCAGTTCGGGTCGACGCCGATCACACTGTCGGCACCGGCGCCGAGCATGCGCCACATGTAATAACCGTTGCCGCAGCCGACATCGAGGATGCGTTTGCCTTTCAGGTCCAGGTGCGGAGCTACCCGGGACCACTTCCAGTCCGAACGCCATTCAGTGTCGACATGCACGCCGAACAGGTCGAACGGGCCTTTGCGCCATGGCGATAAACCCATCAGCGCGGTGCGCATTTGCGCGCGGGTCTCAAAGTCGCAATCGGTGTCCAGTTTCAAGCCATTCAACAAGTCGACTTCGCTTGGCTGAATCTTCGGCAGCGCGTCCAGCGCACTCTGCCAGCGCTCGAGATCGCCGTGACCTTTTTCCATTTTCTTGTCGAGTTGCGCTTGCAGGGTGTTGGCCCATTCGGCCAGCGGAGTACCGGCCAGACGGCGGGCGAGGGGGGACAGATCAATCATGGCAAGGCAATCAACGAGGCAAAGTTAAGACACTGGAACCACGGCACGACTTTCGAGAACCCGGCGGCCAGCAGGCGTTCGCGGTGTTCTTCGAGGCTGTCGGGCTTCATGACATTTTCGATGGCGCTGCGCTTCTGGGCGATTTCCAGTTCGCTGTAGCCGTTGGCGCGTTTGAAGGCCACGTGCAGGTCGGTGAGCAGCGCGTGTTCTTCGGGGTCGTTGAAGCGCAGCTTCTCCGAGAGGATCAGCGCGCCACCGGGCAACAACGATTGGCGGATGCGCGAGAGCAGCGCGGTGCGCTGGTCCGGGGCGATGAATTGCAGAGTGAAGTTCAGCGCCACCACCGAGGCCGGCTGGAATTCCAGGGCAAGGATGTCGCCTTCAATCACTTCCACCGGCAGTAACTCCTGGAACATCGAGTCCTGGCCGTTGAGGTATTCGCGGCAACGCTCGACCATGGCTGCGGAGTTATCCACAGCGATGACGCGGCAACCGTCGGTGCGCACGTGACGGCGCAACGCTTGAGTCACGGCGCCCAGGGACGAGCCCAGGTCGTAGAGCACGCTGTTGGGCTGGGCGAACTGCGCGGCGAGCACGCCGAGGTTTTCCACGATGGTCGGATAACCCGGCACCGAGCGCTTGATCATGTCCGGGAACACCCGAACCACGTCCTCGTTAAAGGCAAAGTCAGGCACCTGGGTCAAAGGCTGGGCGAAAAGGCGATCGGATTCTTTGCTCACGGCGGTTCCAGCGGCATAGGTGGAAAAGGCCGGCATTTTAGCCAAATTGACGGGGGGATGCGCGGGTTGTCTGATAAAGCGCAAATCAAAAGATCGCAGCCTTCGGCAGCTCCTACTTTGGAATGCGATCCCCTGTAGGAGCTGCCGAAGGCTGCGATCTTTTAAACGGTTGAACGCGGTTTCTGGGTGAACGCCGACGCCGCAATCCCCCATTGCCCCAGCCAGTAGCTGAGGATGATTACGTAAGGCGCGGCATGGAATGGCATCACAAACCGGTTAATGCCAATCACACTGTCAGAAAACACAAACGCCAGCGCGCCCGCCGCCGCCAGCAGCGCCGAGCGTTTGGGCACGTCAGTGCCGAGTCGGGCCAGGGCGCGCCAGAGCATGGCGCTGATGGCCAGCCCGTAGACGATCACCGGGATCAGCAGCGGTCCCAAACCATTGGAAATCAGAATCCCCAGCAGCACCGCACCCACGCTCAACGCGAGGATCAACGGCAGCAGCGCCAGACGCCGACAATCGCTCAAATAAGCCTTCAGATACGCCAAATGCGCGACCAAAAACGCCCCAAGGCCAAACACGAACAAATCCCCCGGCCATGCCAACAACACGTCGCCGACCAGGGAGAAAATCAAACCCAGGCTGATCCAGCGTCGATAGTCACTGGGCGGTGCATCGTGCAACCAGCCGAGCAGGGCCAACACTGGCAACGGTTTGACCAGCAAGCACAGCAACGCGGCATGCACGCTCAGGCCATACAGAAAGGTCACCGCGCCCATCAGCGCCAGAATCAGCCAGCCCACAATCAGTTAACCGCGATAGCGCAGTCGAAGGTTTTTACCGCCGGTACTTCGGGTGCCCACGGCTGTGAATAAGTCAGCCGCAAGCGGCCAGTGCCGCTGGCAAAGGCCTGGAAGCGCCAGGTTGAGATGCCGGCGCTGCCAACAATCCCGGCATCTTCCGGGTTGCTATAGACCTCGGGGCTGAGCGCACGCAACACGCCACCAGCCGAGTCCTGAATCGCCCAGCGGTAACCCGTGGTCGGGTTGCTTGGCAGGGTCAGGATCAGGTTTTGCCCGTTGTTCAGTTGCACCGGGCATTCGCTTTGTTTTTCCACGGTCACGTTCTGTTTCGATTGCGTGGCGCAAGCGCTCAGCAGGGCGAGGGCGAGGGCGAGGGCGAGGGGGATCAACAGG